>CAZHBM010000173.1:0-7873 GCA_964529945.1 uncultured Anaerolineales bacterium
GCCGGTTCTATCTCTTTTTTGTTTTTGTGAGTGGAAGGCCTTCCACTCACAAAAACAAAAACTACTTGATTCTACGCGCTTCTTAAAACGTAAAGTGAACGGCCTCTTACGAGCCTACTTGACAGCCAGGCCTTGGCCCAGTCCAATTTTTCCAACAAAAGATGTGGGCCAGGTCCGGCACCGGGAGTGTATCCCGTTTTGTTGCATGGAAAACCAGAAGAGCCGGTGGTTGGTTCTGCCCTTCCTGGTATCGGGAATTATGGACAGTTCCCAGGCCCACTTGCGCCCTTACAGCGCGTGAAGTAGAATTTGGCAAGATATCCAGCCCCCAGAGTAAGGCAACCTGAATGAATAACAAAGACCGGCCGACGCAAGTGGGCAGCAACGAAATAGCCGCCGCAGGTCAGCATCAGGAGCTGCTCCCCGAGCCGGATGATTCATCAGAGCCCTTTTCCCTGGTTAAACTCCTCAAGTCGTTGATCGCACCTCATCCTGGTGACCCGCAAACGGACCCTGGCGAAAGTGACCCGCAGGGCGACGCCCGCGTTCCTCTGGGCCGGAAACAGGCGGTATCCGAAAAACTACAGTGGTTGCCGCTGATCAAGAACCTGATCAACGGTGGCTCCCGCCCCGATCAGACCGAAGAGGAGAAAAAGAAAGAGCGGCGGGCCAATATGCCTGGGCGCATTCTGGCAGTTCTGATCTCAGTCGGCATCACGGTCGGCATCCTCCTGGCCCGCGATCAGATCAAACATTTTTCGGCTTACGGCTATCCGGGCATATTCCTGATCAACTTGATCGGCAACGCCACTATATTTTTTCCGGCGCCGGCTTTCGCCGCCGTTTTTGCCGCCGGCAGCGCTATGAACCCAATCGCCTTGGGCATCGTGGCCGGGCTGGGCTCTGCCCTGGGAGAAATGACCGGCTATCTGGCCGGCGTCGGCGGCCGGTCGGTCATCGAAAATCGTGAACTGTACGACCAACTCGAAGCCTGGATGCGCAAAGCGGGGGTGCTGGCCATTTTTGTGCTGGCGGTCATACCCAACCCGGCCTTTGACGTGGGGGGAATGGTAGCCGGCGCGCTGCGTATGCCGGTCTACCGTTTCCTGCTGGCCTGTTGGGCCGGCAAGAGCATTCGTCTGGGCCTGATCGCCCTGGCCGGGTTGGCCATCATCGGCTCTTGACATCCAAATTTCCGTCTGCTATACTGGTTCATTATTATGTAGTCGATAACAGCGTCGAACAGGAGGAGTAGGCAGGGTTGTCCTCTTGGAACTGGTAGAGAAGGGAGGCCGTTGGCTGAAAGCCTCTCGCAGTTTCACCTGCTGAAGGTCGCCTGGGAGCTGGGCAGTTGAAGATGCGGTCCAATCCGCCGACTAGGCTGCCCCGGGTTCGCCCGTTAACGCGTTAGAGTGCTGGCCGGTTCGAGATATGCTGGTTGCAGGGAGCGAGCCGCGTCTTGACCGCCAGAACCAAGGTGGTACCGCGAAAGCAGCCCTTTTCGTCCTTGGAAGGATGAAAGGGGCTTCTGTGTTTGTTGTCTTGGAGGAAGGGCTGATGAGGGCTGTCCGCAAGATCACGCACAACAAATTGCCGGCGAGTCTATTGTCCAAGTTGGACGTTTCGGGTCAGGGACTGGTCGAGTACGTTCTTTTGTTGGCACTGGTCGGGATTGTGTCCCTGGGCGCATTGGCGCTGTTGAGCGGCGGCGTTCGCTCGGCATTCCAGAAAACGGTGGCCGGTTTCTCGGGCACCCCTGTGCCGGCAGCCAGCCCCACAACAGGGTCGACGTCCGGCCCGGCCGACGTGGTTGTCAGGGCGGTCAATGACGCCGGCCAACCGCTGTCTAACGTGACGGTGCACGCCTACTATGGCGATCAAGCGCACTTCACCGGGCTGAGTGACACCACCGGCAGCGACGGCCGGGTCACGTTCAGCCTGCCGGCCGGCACCTATCTGTTTCGGGGTGACTACCTGGGGACGGCCTATTGGTCGGCCAGCATCACCACGCCCGGCCAAACGGACGCCACGCTGAACATCGGCCTTTGCCAACGGCTGTCAATGGGGAACGTGTCCTTCCCCTCGGAAGCCAACCCATTGGACGGGCTCCAGGTGGTGGTACGGGTGAACAACGATTCGGGCCAGGAGATGACGATCACCGGTGTGACCTTGAACTGGGATTATCTGCACGGCCTGCCGGAAGAGCCGGGCGGCCGTATGCGACTGTATGCAGCCTATCTTTGTGCCGGCAACTCGCCGAACTGCAACCTGCATAATCGCCATCAATTTTTCAACGAGATCACGGGCAACTGGAACACTAATCTGAATGTGACCACGTCGCCGACGACAATCAACAGCAACGCCCAGACGCTGCCGACCAGCGGCGGCTACATTGGTTTCGACTTTGATTCTCTGGACGTTTATCCCGACAACCGCAGCCTGGCCAATGCGCCGTGGAACCTGCGGGCGGGCGACTTTGGCTTTACGGTTTACGTGGCCGGTTGCTCCAATCCGCTGACCAAACCCGCCATCCCGCGCTGATAATTGTATTTTGGAGTAGGACCAGGGTAGAAAAATGTCAAACGAAAATCAAACTCCTCAAAGGCCGGATTGGGACGAAATCGTTCAGGATATCCGTCAAGACCCCAATCTCAAGCCGGAACTCGAACGCCAACAGGGCCGGCAACGCTGGCGCCCCAGGGAGATGCCCATCGGCATGCCTCCCTGGACGTTCCGGATATTGGTGGCCGTGTTGGTATTGGCCCTGCTTTTCGAGATTGTCGTGCTGGTGCCTACGGCATTCAACGCGACGGGTATTTCAGAAAAGGCGAACACGCCCGGCACAGCCAATAGGAGCGCGCCGGCGGAAGTGATTTTCGACGGCAGCTTGCCGACGCCGACCATCGCGCCGCCGCCACCCACCGCGACCACCAGCCCGCCCGACCTGAATAACGAGCCGGTCGTTATTGATAAATCATTTTGACCGGCAACCATAGTCTATTCATTTTGCCAACCACATAGGAAGCGATCCGATCATGACCACAAAATGTCCACTCGATACGACCGAAATGGAAAAAGCGTATGATCCCCAGGCCGTGGAACAGGCCCTGTACGGCTGGTGGGAGAGCCAGGGATATTTCAAGCCGGAGATCGCACCGCCCGACGCCCAACCTTTCGTGATCTCGATGCCGCCGCCGAACGTGACCGGTGAGCTGCACATGGGCCACGCCCTTACCTCATCGGTCGAAGACCTGATGATCCGCTATCACCGCATGCGCGGCCGGGCAGCGCTGTGGGTGCCGGGCAGCGACCACGCCGGCATCGCCACCCAATTGCAGGTCGAGCGCCTGCTGGTCCAGGAAGGCACCAGTCGCCGCGAAGTGGGGCGGGAGGAATTTCTGCGCCGCACCTGGGAATGGAAAGAGAAATACGGCGGCCGGATACAGAACCAGCAGCGGCGTATGGGCGTGAGCTGTGACTGGGACCGGGAACGATTCACCCTGGATGAAGGACTGTCGCGGGCAGTGCGCGAGGCCTTCGTCCGGCTCTACGAAAAGGGACTGATCTATCGTGGCGAATACCTGATCAACTGGTCTCCGGGCCTGCAGACAGCCGTCAGCGATCTGGAAGTGGAGTATTCGGACGAGGAAGGCACGCTGTACTACTTCAAATACCCCATCGCCGGCGCCAAGCTGGAAGACGGTCCTGGCAAGGGATATATCCCGGTGGCCACCACGCGCCCGGAAACGATCCTGGGCGATACAGCCGTGGCCGTCCATCCCGACGACGAACGTTACCGCCACCTGATTGGTGAGACGTGCCTGGTTCCAATACTGAAGCGGACTATTCCGGTCATTCAAGATACCTACGTGGAGATGGATTTCGGTACCGGCGCGCTCAAGATTACGCCCGGTCACGATCCGAACGACTTCGAGATCGGGCAGCGCCACGGCCTGCAAGTCATCAGCGTCTTGAATCCCGACGCCACGATGAATGAGAACGCCGGCCCATATGTCGGTCTTGACCGCTACGAATGCCGGCGCAAGCTGTGGCAGGATATGGAAGCCGCCGGCCTGACCATCAAGACCGAGAAGTACATGATGCAGGTGCCCCGTTCTCAGCGCGGTGGAGAAGTCATCGAACCGATGATCAGCACGCAATGGTTCGTCAAGATGAAACCCTTGGCCGAGGCCGGGTTGCAGGCGGTGCGCGACGGGCGCATTACCATCATTCCCGAACGGTTCGACAAGGTGTACTTCAACTGGTTGGAGAACATCCGCGATTGGTGCATCAGCCGGCAGTTGTGGTGGGGACACCGCATACCCGTTTGGTACTGCCAGGATTGCGGCCACAAAATCGTGGCCCGGCTAGACCCGCAGGAATGCGGGCTATGCGGCAGCCACGATTTGGTCCAGGACCCTGACGTGTTGGACACCTGGTTCAGCTCCGGATTGTGGCCTTTCTCGACGCTGGGCTGGCCGGAAAAAACGCCCGATCTGAAGCGCTTCTACCCGACCGACGTGATGGAGACGGGCTACGACATCCTGTTCTTCTGGGTGGCACGCATGATCATGCAAGGGTTGGAGATGACCGGCCAGGTTCCCTTCCACACCGTCTACCTGCACGGCCTGGTGCGCGACGCCCAGGGCCGCAAGATGAGCAAGACCACCGGCAACGTCATCGATCCGTTGCAGATGACGGACCAATACGGCACCGACGCGCTGCGTTTCAGCCTGTTGACCGGCAGCACACCCGGCAACGACATCAGCCTGTCCGAAGACCGCATTATGGCCGGTCGCAACTTCGCCAACAAAATCTGGAACATGACGCGTTTCGTGGTCAGCAACGCCGGGACGGTGAATCCCATCCACGACGAAAGCCAGGTGGATTTCAGCAGCCTGAAGCTGCCGCTGCGTGCCCTGGTCAGTCGTCACAACGAACTGATCGAGACCATCACCAACCTGATGGAGACCTTCCAGTATGGTGAAGCCGGCCGCCAGCTTTACGAGTTTATGTGGTCGCGTTTTGCCGACTGGGACATCGAAGCCGCCAAAACCGAACTGGACAGCCAGGATTCCCAGGCGGCCAACGCCGCCGCCCAGGTGCTGGTCTACGTGTTGGAACGCACCCTCAGGCTGCTGCATCCTTATATGCCCTTCCTCACCGAGGCGGCCTGGCAACACCTGCCGGGGGTGGGCCAATCCTTGATGATCACTTCCTGGCCGGAACCCGGCTATCGCGACGACGAGGCCGAAGCCGGCATGCAGACCATCATGCGCGTCATCCGCGCCATCCGCAATGCCCGCGCCGAGTACAACGTCGAACCGCCGCGGCGGATCGAGGCCATTATCGTGGCCGGCGATCAGGCGGGCCTGCTGGAATCCAACCGCGTCGTGTTAGAGCGCCTGGCCCGGCTTGCCCCCGAGAAGCTGGTTATTACGTCCGATCTGGAGAGCAAGCCGGAAAAGGCGTTGACGCTGATGGTCGGCGCGATGGAGGTTTTCCTGCCCCTGGCCGGGATGGTCGATCTGGAGGCCGAACAGAAACGGTTGCAGGCCGAGTTGAAGGCCATTCACGACAGCGTGGCGCGCAGCCAACAAATTCTTGGCAACGAAAACTTCGTCAACAAGGCGCCGGCCGACGTGGTACAGAGGGAGCGCGACAAGCTGGCCGACCTGCAAGAGCAAGCAGCCAACCTGCAGGAGCGTTTGTCCGCTCTGGGGTCTGTCCCTGATTCTTATTGAGGGAATTAGACCGAGCCAATCCTTGGCCGGCAAGCAGGCTCGTGAGGTACCGCTCACTTTATGTGTAAAGAGGCGCGTAGAATCAGGTAGTATTTTTTAGTTTTTGTGGATGGAAGGCCTTCTATCCACAAAAATTAAACGCGAGATAGAGCCGATCACCAGCTCCCGTGGTTTTCTACCCAAAAAGGGGACACACCAGTCGGCTCTGCAGCCGGTTGACAAGGCACCCGTTTCGTGAGATAATACCGGCGATGAGAGAATACCAACCTCTTGTCCTTTATATGCTATCCTAGGACAAGGAGGTGATGCTAATGGATCATTGTAGTAGTTACGTGAGCGCCGTAGCGTCACCTCCGGTTTTCCGGTAGACCGCTACGGCGCGGCATGGGGCCTCTTCCTCGGAAGAGGTCCTATGTTTTCCTTTACATTCCGGCACGATTCTTTGTGGAGTTCCATCTATGCCCTCAAATTCATTGCCCATTGGGAAACTCCCGGCAGAACATCTGGATCGACTTCTGAGCCACTTTCGCCAATCGGATCCCCGGCTGATCATCGGCCCCAAAGTGGGCGAAGACGCAGCGGTGATCGACATGGGCGACCGCTACCTGGTGGCGAAGAGCGACCCGATCACTTTCGCCACCGACGAGATCGGATGGTACGTGGTCAACATCAACGCCAACGACATCGCCTGCTCGGGCGCCGTGCCGCGCTGGTTCCTGGCCACCCTTTTGCTGCCCGAGAAAAAGACGACCGTGTCGCTGGTGGACACGATCTTCACCCAGATCGGCCAGGCCTGCCAGCAATTGGGCGTTGTTTTGGCCGGCGGGCACACAGAAATCACCCACGGATTGGACCGGCCTATCGTGGTGGGACACATCCTGGGGGAAGTAGACCGCGACCGATTTGTGGCTACGTCCGGCGTTCAGGTGGGCGACGACGTCGTCCTGACCAAGGGCCTGGCCGTGGAAGCAACGGCCCTGATCGCCCGCGAGAAAGAGGCGCAACTGGCCGGCACGTTTTCGGCCGAATACGTGCTGCGCTGCCAGGGCTTTCTCCATCAGCCGGGCATCAGCGTCGTGCGCGACGCCCAAATCGCCCAGGCAGCCGGCGAAGTCCACGCAATGCACGACCCAACCGAAGGCGGCCTGGCCACAGGCCTGTGGGAGTTGGCTGCGGCCGGCAACGTGGGGCTGGAAATCGACCAGGCCAGCATCCCCATTCTTCCAGAAACGACGGACCTTTGCCTGCACTTCGGGCTCAACGTTTTGGGCGTCATCGCTTCGGGGGCTTTGGTGATCGCCTGCGCCCCAGGTTCGACCGAAGCCATTCTCGAGGCGCTGTCGACGGCCGGCATCTCGGCCGCGCGCATTGGGCGGGTGGTTGAGCCGGCAAAAGGCTGCCAGCTGATGACGGCCGGCGGCGCCAGGCCGTTGCCGACCTTCGCCCGTGACGAGATCGGGCGGCTGTTTGAATAGGAGTCTATCGACAGGCGGACGGCAATCGGAAGGGGCCTTATGAATGATCTGCCATTCTTGACGCCAGCATATCCCGGTATCGGCGGAACGCTCCGCCAGGCCGACGAAGATTTCCAGGTCGAGGAACTGCCGCTCTACGAACCATGCGGCGAGGGCCAACACGTTTATCTGCTGATCGAAAAACGAGGCATCCCGACTCACAAAGTAATTTCTGAAATCGCCCGCCAATTGCGAGTCTCGCCCCGCGCCATCGGGCATGCCGGTTTGAAAGACGCCCACGCGGTTTCCCGCCAGACCCTATCGGTGGACGGCATCGATCCGGCGGCAGCCCAAAGCCTGGACATTCGGGGGGTTACAGTACTCTCCGCCACCCGCCATCGCAACAAGCTCAAGTTGGGACACCTGTCCGGCAACCGCTTCCGCATCCGCGTGCGCGACGTAGACCCCAGCGCACAGGCGACGGCCGGGGACGTACTGGCCATCCTGGCGCAGCGTGGGGTGCCCAACTATTTCGGTCAACAGCGCTTCGGCCTGCGGTCGAACAGCCACCTGTTGGGTGAAGCGTTGGTGCGCCGGGATGCGGCCGAATTCGTACACCAATACCTGGGAGCGCCCCAGGCGCACGAACCGGCCGACGTCCGCCAGGCGCGCAGC
>CAZHBM010000174.1:0-7867 GCA_964529945.1 uncultured Anaerolineales bacterium
GGTCACGATCTCGTCCGTCGTCCGGCCCATCGACTGGAAGGCGATCGGGCCGGAAAAAACGGCCCGGATCTCGTCCAGCACCTGGCGGTAGGTCTTGCCGCTCTGGGCAATCTTGTTGGGGTTGGTGGCGATCCCGTCGATCAATCCCGTCGAGACGGCGTCCTTGATTTGGTCGATCTCGGCGCAATCGAGGTAGATGCGTACGTTGCTCATCGTTTCTCCTTACAATTCTTCCGTCTGGTAATAATAATCTATGATGCTTAAATAGCCGGGGTCTCGCGGCCCTATTCCACACACGCGTTCCAGTACCAGGGCCGGGCCGCCTTGCTCGATCAGGACCGCCAGTTGCTGGCTCTGGTTGTCGTCCTGGTTGCGGTAACGCATCGCCGCCGCGATGGTGCGGCACACAGCCTCGCCGGGCAGCCCATGGGCGGCCAGCCGGCGCAGCAAACCCACCAGGCGGTCGTCCGGACCCAGCTTGCGCAGGGGGTCGCGCGCCACCCGGCTGACCGGGTCGGCCAGGGCCGCATTAGCGAAGCGCACCGAAACCAGCTCGTCCACGTGCCGGTCCAGGCCGGCCGGGTCCAGGCCGTAGTCTCGCACCAGCATCTCCGCTGCTGCGTCCAGCAGTTGCCGCAACTGCCCGGCGATGTGGGCGTCCGCAGCCGATTGGGCGATGGTCGAGTAGCCGCGCTGCCAGCCCATGTAGGCCAGTAGCGCGTGGCCGGCGTTGTTGGTGTATAGCTTGCGCGCGTAGTAGGCGTCCAACCCATCCACCGGGATAACCCCGCCCGGCGGGGACTGGTCTCCGGCGGCCGCGTCCCATTCAACCCGCTCGACGTACAACGATTGGCCGGCCTCGGCGTACAGGTCGAGCGAATCGGCCGCCGGGCGTACCATACGTTCGATGGAAGTCGCCAGGCAGGTGAAGCTCTCGTCCGGCGCGCCTTGCGCGCGTAGAGCCTCCGCCAGCAAGCGGTCGGCGCCGTGTTGGTTCTCGCACACCAGAACCGGCAGGGGGGCCACAGGTCCCTCGCCGGTCTCTGCGGCACGCGCCTGCAAGGCCGGCGCCAGCGTGGCCGCCACGGCCGGCAGATTGGCTGCTCCCACCGCCACGGCCGCCAACCCGGCTTGCCCGATGGCGGCCTTCACCGCCGCCCGGTCGCCGGTCTCGACAACCTGGTAGCCCTGGACCAGCCTGGTTTCCTTTTGCCTGCCCGACAGGTGGACCCGGTAGGCGCCGGCGCGGTCAAGTCGCCGGGCCAGCTCCGGCGCCGCCTCGACGAAGAGTACGTGCCGGCCCTGGCGGCTGCTGATTTCGGCCAGCAGCCCGCGGCCAATATTGCCCGCGCCAAACACCACCAGCGGTCCGTTTTCCATTGCGTGTCAGGTCCTCCCGGACAACTCGACTGAGACGTCCTATCGATCATACCACCACCTGCCGCCGGCGCAAGACGGTGGAGGGTGTGTCCTTTATTTTGTTGACGTCCACGGGACTCGGCGGGGAGCTGTGTCACCCTCTGTTTTTGTGGGTGGAAGACCTTCCATCCACAAAAAAAATAGGAACCACCTGCACAAATTTGGGACACACCCGACGGCGGATAGGGCGAGGAGGGATAACTGTGGCGGGAATAAAAAAACGTGGTGACCGGCGGCCGGCGCAACGCGCTCCGGAATTCGCGTTCAGTCCTTGAGTTCGTTGTACAGCGAGTAGCGGTCGCCGCGGAAATACAGGCGCAGGAACTCCACCGGCAGGTCGCGTTCGTTGAAGGAGGTGCGCTCGATGTACAACAACGCCGCCGGCGAGTTGGTGTGCAGCAGCTTAGCCGTTTCGGGTCCCGGCACGCTGGCGTGTATCTTCTGCAGCGCGCGCACAATGCGCACGCCGTACCTTTTCTCGAGCGTGTCGCGCAGGGGGTGAAGCGAGAAATCGAAATCGATAATGCCGGGGCACATTCTTTCAACCAGGTGTGATTCTTCAATGCACAACGGTTCGTTATTGGCGATGCGCAGCCGTTTCAGATAGGCCACGTCGTCACCGGGCTGGATCCTGAGCGCCTCGGCAATCTCGAGGCTGGCCGGAAATACCTCGGCCGCCAGGATGCGCGTATCGACGGTCAGACCCCGCCGGCGCATGTCTTCAGTGAAGCTGATGATGCGCGACAGTCCCTGTTCCAACGTCGGCTCGGATACGAAGGTTCCCCGTCCCTGCTGGCGATAGATCAAGCCTTCGCTAACCAGGCGGTCCATCACCTGCCGGATGGTCGTCCGGCTGACCTGGTATTGCGCCATCAATTCCGATTCTGTCGGCACCATTTCTCCGGCCGCCCACTTCCCGTGCACCACATTTCCGCGCAGTATCTCATAGATCTGCTGGTAGAGCGGCAGTTTGCTGTGGCGACTGACCGGAATTGCGCCGCGCGGGTGACTATCGGTCACTGCTGAGCTGAGAGGGTCTCGATACACGCTGTCTATCTTTCTTTGTATTGACATAACAGTTCAAGAATCCAAAACGGTTCTCGAATGGCATTGTTTGAGCCGTGCCAAGGCTGGCAGGCAGTCCAGAATTTAGGAGGGGATACTGGGACGGACGTCTCTCCCTGTCAAGCGTATCGAATGCTGCTGGCGACCGGTACGTTAGATTTGGGAGGCGCGTTGCGATGTGAACGCGCCTCCCCTTGAGTTCAAGCGAACTTACTGGATTTGGAATTCCTGGTAGGCTACGATGCCTTTATCAACTTCCCAACCCAGCAGCTTCTCGGGGTGCTCTTTGTCCACCATGGCTGACGGCGTGATGACCAGATCGGGAACCGTTCCGCCACGCAAAACTGTGGTGACGACCTTCAAAAGCACACCGGCTTCGTAGGTGGGCGAGTTGGCAAGGGTGCCGACGGCTTTGCCTTCCATAACGGCTTCGAAGTCTTCCGGTCGACCGTTGTGGGTGATGATCTTGATGGGGTTGTTCAGCTTACCCGCATCTTCCAGGGCGCGCACGACGCCCAGGTAGATGTCGGCGTTCATGGCGTAGACCATGTCGAAGTCGCCTTCTTTCCAGTTGGTCAGCCAGTCGGCCATGATATTCTGCGACTTCTCCGCATTCCAGTCGCCGGGTGCCTTCAAGACGATCTCATTCTTGGGTCCCAGGTTGGCCTGGAAGCCTTCTTCAAAGTATTCCACGATACCCTGGCCCAGCGTACCTTCAACGATGGCGATCTTCGCATCGGGGTAATTGTCGGCGATGTATTTGCCGATCGCGCCGCCCATTTGCACGAAGTCGCCCTTGACCGTCGAGGTGACTTTGCCCGGCCCCTCGGCCGCTGTCGAGCCAACCACAAAGAAGGGAATGTCGGCGGCATTACACAGTTGAGCGCCTCTCTGGGCCGTCTCCGCCGCGCCCGTGAAGTCAATGATCGCGTCGTACTTCTGGGCGATGAAGTCTTCAATGGAAGAAAGTTCTTTTTCGGGTTTCCCTTCTGAGGTGACAAAGGTCATGGCGATGCCGAAATCCTTCTCGTTTTCGTTGATGTAATCCTCGACCAGTTTGGCCGAGTCGGCCTGCATCTGGTAGTAGGCATCGGACGAATACTGGATGTAACCGATCTTGTAGATCGGTTTTTCGGCCGGGGCTTCAGCTTGCGGCTCGGTCTTAGCCGGGGCCACCGTCGGTGCCTCGGTCGGTGCTGCGGTAGGGGCTGCAGTAGGCGTTGGTGCCCCGCAAGCAGTCAACGCAATGGCCAGCAACAACACAAACGGCACGACAGCGAACTTCTTCATAACTTTCATTGCTTCCTCCCTTTTGTCCAATCAGTTTTTTTGTACCGGGCTACCGTTTTTTGGCGGTCCCGATATTGCTTAAGGCAACGGCAATGATAATCACCGCGCCGAGCATCACATATTGATAGAAAGAGGGTACGCGCATGATGTTCAGAGAGTTTCGAATCAAGCCCAACAGGATCACACCCAGGAACACGCCTGGAATCGTTCCCTTGCCGCCCGAGAGCGCCACGCCGCCGATTACGGCGGCTGCGATGGCCTCCAATGGGTAGGAAACCCCCATGGCCGGCTGGGATTGCCCGATTCGCGAGATCACGATCAGAGAGGTAAACGAAGCCAGCAGGCCGCTAATCGAGTAGGCCAGAATCTTGTTCAGGTCCAGATTGATACCTGCCAGGAACGCTGCCTCCGGGTTGCCACCGATGGAGTAGATCCTGCGCCCGAACTTGGTGAAGCGCATCACCAGGTAGGCCAGGACCGTGACCGCCAGAAAATAAAATATCGGCACCGGGACCATCTCGGCGACGCGGTAGGTACCGAAATCCGTGAATCGCCCCTGGAGGTAGATGTTGTTGCCGTTGGGGATGATCAGTGCCACGCCTTGATAGACGCTCATCAGGCCCAGGGTGGCAATAAACGTGTCGATCCGCGACTTGACGACGATGACTCCGTTTAACAAACCCATCGCCAACCCGGCGATACAGGTCAGGAGAATTACCCAAATGTCGCTGACGCCGGCCTGCAGTAGCAGCGCGGCAATGGCGGCGGTGGAGGCCAATAAGTTGCCGATGGTCAGGTCGATACACCCGGCGATCAGGGCGATGGCGACGCCCATTGTGGCAATGCCCAAGGTCGATTGTTGGTTGAGGACGTTAAAAATGTTCCGGGGTGTGAGGAAATTGGGGTCGAGAAAAGACATGACGACCACTGCAGCGATCACGATTGCCAGCAGGTAATATACCGAACGGTTGCTCTTATTCATCCAGCCGGGTGTCTTGCGACTCGTTTCGGGTTCGAGGGTCATAAAGCTCCTCCAATGGAGTAGGTTAGAATGTGTTCTTCGCTAAGCTGGTCGCGTTCGATCTCACCTACAATTCTGCTTTGTCTCATAACGATGACCCTGTCACACATGGCAATCAATTCGGGCATGTCGGAAGAAATCACCAGCACGTATTTGCCCTCTTGGGCCAGTTGCACCATAAATCTATAGATTTCTTCTTTGGCCCCAATGTCGATGCCGCGCGTGGGTTCATCGAAAATAATCACGTCTGCGTTGGCGTACAACCATTTCGCCAAGACGACCTTCTGCTGGTTGCCGCCGGATAGATTGCGCACGATCTGCTTGATACTCGGCGTCTTGATGTCGATCAGGTCCACGAACCTCTTTACGTTTCTCTCTTCGTTCCCCTCATTGATCAGGGCGCCTTTGCTGTTCGTCAAGTGTACCAGCGAGACGTTGGACTCAACGCTGTGATCCAGGATCAAGCCCGTCTTCTGGCGATCCTCGGTCAACAGCGAAAAACCCGCCCGGATGGCCCGTTTGGGGTCCTGGATGTTGAGTTCCTTTCCTTCAAAGTTGATGCTGCCACTGCTCTTGGGGTCGGCTCCAAAAATCATTCGAACGAGCTCCGTCCTGCCCGAGCCGACCATGCCGGCGAAGCCCAGTATCTCGCCTCTGAAAGCCTTGAACGTCACGTCCCGGACCGTGCCGCCGTTGGAGAAGCCTTTGAACTCTATCGACTTGTCGTAATTTATTGGCACGCGCTCCCGGGTATAAAACTTGCTGACGTCGCGGCCGATCATCTCGCTGATGATCTTTTCGTCCGAGACCTCGTTTTTGCCGTGCAGCGCAACCTTGTTCCCATCTCTCAACACCGTTATCCGGTCGTGAATGTCAAAAATCTCTTCCAGGTGGTGGGAAATATAGATCACTCCCACGCCCCCATTGGCGCATTGCTTGACCAGACCCAATAGGTTGGATATTTCGGACGTGCTGTAAGATGCCGTCGGTTCGTCGAGAATGAACACCTTGGCGTCCTGGGCCATCGCCTTGGCGATCTGAATGGACTGCTTCTGCGGAACGCTGAGGTTGCCCACCAGCGCATCCACGTCCAGGTCGATGGTCAATGCCGCCAGCAGCTTTTTTGCCTCCTTGCGCAGGCTGGCAAAATCAACCCAACCCAATCGCTTCGACGGCCAGTCGCCCATAAAGATGTTTTCCGCGACCGTTAAATCCGGCGCCAAAGAAATTTCCTGATAGATGGTTTGAATTCCTAACTGGTGCGCCAGTGCCGGATTGAGGTGCGTGTATTCCTGCCCACCAATGACGATGATGCCCTCATCCGGCCTCAACGCCCCGGATAGAATCTTGATGAAGGTGGATTTTCCGGCCCCGTTTTCGCCCACCACGCAATGGATCTCGCCGGCGTAAAGGTCGAAATCCATGTTGTTCAAGGCCTGCACACCCGGAAAGCCCTTGCTGCATTGTTTTACTTCGAGGATTTTTTCTCTTTGCACGGATATTCATTACCTTCCACGTTTATTGGCTAAGCAACCCATTCACCAACAGATCAGGTAATCGTTTGGGGAAAACAAGGACCGATTGCCACGACCGTGGCAATCGGTCCTTCGCCGGTTAACGGTATTCGATGTATTCAGGCTTATTGCCCGAGTAACAATCGAATTGTTTGAGCAGTTTTCTGAAGAAGTTTCTGGCGTCCACGTATCTTTCGTCGACGGTCGCCACGGTTCCCAACTTGTGACCTTTGATAATGATCGGCGAACACTGTTCGTGCGAAAGCAGGCCATCGTATCCGATCTCTTTGCAGGTCTTGATGAATGTATCCCAGGGCAATGGATCCTCGGGCTCGCCGGGCGTGACTTCCTTCCATCCCACCGACGCACCGCCGATGGTCGCAATGTTGGCAAGCGAAATTGTGTGCGAGTAAACCATCACGTGGGCCATCTTCTTGATGGTTTCTTTCACAGCGTCCGGCGAATAGTCTTCCATCAAGGGCAGGTCGACGCCGACTTTCAGAGACTGGACCCCTACCTCGTCCAACATTTCGAGGGTCGCGTCGTTGTTGTCGGTGATTTCGGGATGGGTCTGCAGAGCCAGGGTGATGCCTTTGTCCTCGGCATATTCCGAGACTTCGGTCAACGCCACCCGGACCTGGTGCCAGGCTTCCACGTAGTCTTCCGCGCGTGAGACGCGCCTTGACCGGGATTCAAAACTGGGCATTCCATAGCCTTGACCGGCAAATGGATTCTGGAAATAGCCCCACAGAGAAGCCATCACGCGCACGATGGGACTGCCCAGGTCGACGGCCAGGTCGATACACTGCTTGGTGTACATGATTTCTTTTTCGGTGTTGAAGACAAGAACGTGATTCGAGTCTACAAAATTGTTGCAGCAGACAATTGCGCCCATCTCCAAATCAAGTTCTTTGTACAGATCGCACAGTCTCTTTCTTCGATCCGCGTCAAAGTCCATCGGGAAACCAAGGGGGCGATGGGCGAAGATACAGGCAGCATCGTATCCGTACTTGGCTGCCCTGCGGACAGCATCTTCCAATGACAGCTTCTCGTAGTCCTTGGTGAAATACCCTCCGTAGCCAATGGTGTCCAGGCTGAGCTTCATGTGCTTGTCTCCTTTTTGTGGATAGTCTGGCTCTTTAATTGAATAACGCTAAGATTATTCCTGTCTTCCGAGTGATTCCGACAAACGGATCTATTGTTGCGAGGGGACAATTTGTTATAATGTAGGTATATTATAACAAATTTCTCGGATAAGTCAATGATAAATCCTCAGTTTTTTCGATTTTGATTCAACTGTTTTGTCCAATCCACCTTCAGCGCCGCTGTCCGTCGCTCCCGGCCAACCCACTCGCGGCGCCGCCGGCCGCCGGTTAGCCTGTTCCACACCCTTCCCAGGGCCCGCCCCATGCCGTAAACAGAAAACCGGTCCCTTAGAACTACAAGACCGGCCCCAAACACGAGTTTTTTCCCAATTTTCGGAAAATTACTATCGAAATTGAAATGAAACTGAAATGTTACGGACTGTTTTTTCTGCTACAATGGTTGTGTGGGAGCA
>CAZHBM010000175.1:0-7838 GCA_964529945.1 uncultured Anaerolineales bacterium
ACACGGTCTACACCTTCTACCTGCGGCCGAACGCCACCTTCCACGACGGGAAACCGGTCACGGCTGAGGACTTCGTGTGGTCCTTCGAGCGGGCCTGCGACCCGAAGACCGGCTCATACACGGCCGACACCTATCTGGGAGACATCGTCGGCTGCCGCGACAAGTTGTCGGGCAAGAGCGACCACGTCGAGGGCATCCGTGCCGTCGACGATCACACCCTCGAGATCACCATCGACCAGCCACGGGTCTATTTCCTATCCAAGTTGTCATTCCCGGTGTCTTTCGTCCTCGATCGAGAGAACGTTGAGCAGGGCGGCTCCCTGTGGACCGATAACCCGAACGGAACCGGCCCCTTCAAACTGGGTGAGGTGGTGCCCAACGAAAGGATCGTGCTGGAACGCAACCCGGATTATTACCGCGACCCGAAACCGATATTGGAGCGGGTTAATTTTGTGCTGGCCGGCGGCTCACCCATGGTGATGTACGAGCAGGGAGACCTGGACCTGGTCCCGGTCGGCCTGAACGACGTGGACCGGGTGTCCGACCCGACCAACCCGCTCAGCGCCGAATTTCGTTCGGTGGACAGTATGGGCGTGTTCTACATCGGCCTGAACCTGAAGCAGCCGCCGTTTGACGACCAGAAGGTGCGAGAGGCCTTCACCTATGCGTTGGACCGGCAGCGAATCATCGACGTGGTGTACAAGAAGACCCGCCCGGTGGCCTGGGGTATCATCCCGCCGGCTATGCCCAACTACGACAACCCCGATCTAAAACCACTCGAGTACGACCCCCAGAAAGCGCTGGATTTGATCGCCGAATCCGAATACGGCGACGTGGGCAGCCTGCCCGAGGTCACCTTCCACGTGCTGGGGACGGGCGGCTCAACCGGCAAGATCATTGAAGCCATCGTCGCCTCCTACAAGCAGAATTTGGGTATCGACGTCAACATCCAGCAGACGGATTGGGCGACTTTTTTGAATGACCTGAACCGGCCCGACAACCCCAATCAAATGTGGGGCGGAGAGGCCGGTTGGATTGCCGATTACCCCGACCCATACGATTTCCTGGACGTGCTTTTCCGCTGTGGCAGCCAACAGAACCACACCTTCTACTGCAACCCGGATGTCGACCAGTTGCTGGACGAAGCGGCGTCGGAGGATGACCCGGCCGTCCGCGAGGACTTGTATCGCCAGGTCGAGCAGACCGTGGTCCAGGAGGCGCCCTGGATCCCGTTGTTCTTTGAGGTTGAGCTTTGGTTGGTCAAACCTTACGTGGCGGATGCCTACCTGCCGCCGTTGATCGCCCCAAAGTACCAGTATTACCATATCGAGCGTTGAGCCGGGAAGCCCCGTGAGACTTCGTGTTGACCGGTCAACATCGACCAAAGGAGGGGATTATTAGATGTTATTGGAAGTCAAAGGACTGAAGACCCGTTTCTACACTCAGGATGGGGTGGTGAACGCCGTCAACGGCATTTCCTATTCACTGGAAGAGGGTGAGACTCTCGGCATTGTGGGGGAAAGTGGTTGCGGCAAGAGTGTGGGGGTGATGTCGCTGATGCGGCTGATCCCGATGCCGCCCGGCAAAATCGTCGCCGGCGAGGTGCTGTTTGAGGGTCGCGACCTGATGAAGATCAGCGACGAAGAAATGCGGTCGGTTCGTGGCAACAAAATTGCCATGATATTTCAGGATCCGATGACTTCCCTGAATCCGGTATTGCCCATCGGCCGGCAGATCGGCGAGGCACTCGAATTGCACCTGGGCATGAGCAAAGGCGAATCGCGCCGGCGGACCATCGAGCTGCTGGAGATGGTCGGTATTCCCTCGGCCGCTGCGCGGGTCGACGACTACCCGCACCAGTTCTCGGGTGGTATGCGCCAACGCGTCATGATTGCTATGGGCTTGAGCTGCAATCCGCAATTGCTGATTGCCGACGAGCCGACCACCGCGCTGGACGTGACCATTCAGGCGCAGATCGTTGACCTGGTGAAGAAGCTGCGCGACGAGATCGGCATGTCCATCATCTGGATTACCCACGACCTGGGCGTGGTGGCCGGACTGGCCGACCGGATGGTGGTGATGTACGCCGGCTTCATCGTCGAGGAAGCTGACGTTGTGGACCTGTACCAAGACCCGCGCCATCCTTACACGATCGGCTTGCTCGGTTCTCTGCCGCGATTGGACGAAGGGCGCGGCCGGCGTTTGACCTCGATTGAGGGCCTGCCGCCGGACTTGATCGATCTGCCGCAGGGTTGTCCTTTCTACGAGCGCTGTAATTATCGGATAGACCGGTGCCGGGACGAGAATCCGGCGTTGGAGACGGTGGGGCGCAATCACAGGGTTGCTTGTTGGGTGGATGTGACCAGCGCCCAACCGACACGTTGAGCAGCAGGAGGCAATGGAAGTGACCGACAACGACGCACTGGTTCAAATCCGTGGTTTGAAAATGTACTTTCCCATCAATCAGGGAATTATCATTCAGCGACACGTAGGCGACATCAAAGCGGTCGACGGCATCAGCTTTGACATTCATACAGGCGAGACGTTGGGCCTGGTGGGGGAGTCCGGTTGCGGCAAGTCGACGACGGGACGGGCGATTTTGCAGCTCTACCGGCCGACGGCCGGGACGGTTGTGTTCGGCGGCGACGACTTGACGAGTATGCGGGGAGAGACTCTGCGCCGCAAGCGCCGGCAGATGCAAATGATCTTCCAGGACCCTTATGCCTCCTTGAATCCTCGCATGACGGTCGGGTCCATCGTCAGCGAGCCACTGGAAGTGCACAACATCTTCTCCAACCGTAAGGATCGGCGCGACCGAGTTCAAGAGCTGCTGAAGGTCGTGGGCCTGAACCCGTACTTCATCAATCGTTATCCGCACGAGTTCTCGGGCGGGCAGCGCCAACGTATCGGCGTAGCGCGCGCCCTGGCGGTCAACCCCGAATTCATCGTTTGTGACGAACCGATCTCGGCGCTCGACGTGTCTATCCAGGCACAGATCATCAATCTGTTGCAGGATTTGCAGGCCGAGTTCGGTTTGACCTACCTGTTCATTGCCCACGACCTGAGCGTCGTGCGCCACATCAGCGACCGGATTGCGGTGATGTATCTGGGCAAGCTGGCCGAACTGGCGGATCAGAACGAGCTGTACGCCAACCCTCTGCACCCCTATACGCAGGCGCTGTTGAGCGCGGTGCCGATCCCCGACCCGGCCATTGAAGAGACGCGCCAACGGACCATTCTCGAGGGGGACGTGCCCAGCCCGGCCAATCCGCCCAAGGGCTGCAACTTCAATACCCGCTGCCCACAAGTGATGGGCATTTGTCACGAGGTGGACCCTGAGTTCCGCGACGTGGGAGGCGGGCACTGGGTGGCCTGTCACCTGTATTAGGTCGAACCCTCCATCCCGGAGCCGGGTGGGGTAAGGCTGCTAATTCAGAGCGCGCTGGGAAAGACAATTGACTTCGCAGATCACAAAAATGCAAAGCGCGATCATACAGCTTCTTTTTCGAAAGGGGGTGAGCGCACAACCGATTTGCGAAGTTTCTTTTCATAAAGGGTCAGTCCCTGGGACTGATCCCGGTTGCCGGCCTGTGCCGGTAGCTCGAACACCAAAATCTGACAATGTTGTGGAGGAGACCCATGTTCAACAAAAAGACCGGCTGGTTCGTATTCTCGGTGTTGATCATTGTGTCGTTGTTGGCTGCCCAATGTGGCGCCCCAGGCGGCCCGTCGTCGCAAGACGTGGGCAAGATCGACGTCAAGAATTTGCCCCCCAAGGAGACGCTCTATTCGGCCCTGTTCGGCGAAGGCGACGTCCCGACTCTCGATCCTTCCCTGGCAGAGGACACGACGTCCATTCAGGTGGGCAAGGAGTTGTTTATCGGATTGACCCATCTGAACGAAGAGACGGGCGCCGTCAACCCGGGCATGGCCAAAGAGTGGAAAGTGTCCGACGACGGCAAGGTATACACATTCAGCCTGCGTGACGACGTGGCCTGGGTGCAGTACAATCCCGACAGCGGCAAGGTGGAACAGGTGACCGACGACAACGGCAAGGTGCGCATCGTCAATGCGCACGATTTTGTGTACGGCATCCGCCGTACCCAGAATCCGGCTACCGCATCCAACTATGCCTACGTCAACTGGGGCTACCTGAAGAATGCCCAGGCCATTGCCGGTGGCAGTGACCAGGGTGAGGCGGACCCGCTGTACGGCAAGGTAGACGAGCTGGGTGTCAAAGCACTGGATGATTACACGCTCGAGATTACTTTGGAGCGTCCGGCCGTGTTCTTCCTGGGTATCGCCAGCATGTGGATCAACTGGGCCCAGCCGCAGTGGCTGATCGACGCTCAAGGTGACAATTGGATCGAGCCCGGCGTGATCCAGAGCTATGGCCCGTACGTGTTGGGTGAATGGACTCACGACGCGTCATTGACCCTGATCGCCAATCCCTTCTGGCCTGGCACCGACGCGATTCCCAAGCCGAGCATCAAATACGTCAATTTCACGATGCTCGACGAAACGCCTTCGTTCGCCAACTACGAAGCCGGCCTGGCCGACGTCGCCAAGGCGCCCCTGACCGAACTTGACCGCATTCGCGCCGATCCGGAGCTGTCCCAGCAGTTGAAGACCCCGCCCGACCTATGCACCTACTACTACGGCTTCAACGTGGAGAAACCACCGTTTGACGACGTCAACGTGCGTAAGGCGTTCTCGTGGGCGATCGATCGAACGTCTGTGGTGGAGAACGTGGCCAAAGGCGGCCAGGTGCCGGCACGCTGGTTCGAGCGGCCCGGCCTGACGGCTGCCCCCAGCCCCGACCTGGGCGACGACTTCGGACCGCCGGTGACCGCCGACCCGGCCAAGGCCAAGGAGTTCCTGGCGGCCTCCAAGTACGGTGGGCCGGAAGGATTGCCGGAGGTCACGCTGATGGTCAACCAGGTGGAAGGCCACGTCAAGATCGCCGAGGCGATCCAGCAGATGTGGAAAGAGAACCTGGGCGTCGACGTCAACCTGGTCACTCAGGAATGGAAGGTGTTCCTGGACACCCTGGACAACGACCCGCCACAGGTGTGGCGCCTGGGTTGGTGCTACGACTATCCCGACGCTGACAACTTCGCGACTGTGTTCCTGAAGGACTCAGGTAACAACCACACCATGTGGAGCAATGCGGAGTACGAGGCGCTTATCGATCAGGCAGCGGCTGAGTCGGATGAGGCCAAGCGACACGATCTGTATGTGCAGGCCGACAAGATCCTGGTTGAGGACGATGCTGCCATCGCGCCGATCTACTGGTACACGCTGGTGGAAGTCACCAAACCATACGTCGAGCGGACCTATGGGACCGGCGGCCAGCAGGCCTACGAGAAGTGGAAAATTAACAAGTAGGCCGGCCTCTCACTGAGAGATTCACCACCCGGAGCCTCCCCAAGAGGGGAGGCTCCGGCTACTAGGTGCAGTCTACGCCAGTGACAGGTTTTGGAGGAGGCGAAATGGGCAGATACATTGTCCGCCGGATCTTGTGGTTGTTTGTAGTGCTCTTTTTTGTGTCATTGATTACGTTCTTCATCGCCCGTGCCGTCCCCGGCGGGCCGTTCTCGAGTGAGAAGAAGCTGCCGGCAGCCGTGTTGCAGCAGTTGGAAGCGAAGTACAACCTGGATGCGCCGCTGTGGAAGCAATACCTCGATTACGTGGGCGACATCGTGGTACCCCAGATCATCCAGGGGCGGCCCAGCACTTCAATCCTGGAAGATCACCTGATCAACATTCCTCTCGGTCCTTACACCTTTCAATGGATGAATTTTGGCCCCTCATATAAATCCAAATCCAGAACGGTGAATGACGTGTTCAGGGAAAACCTGCCGATCTCGTTTCAACTGGGCGTGTACGCCTTCCTGGTGGCCACCCTGGTAGGCGTTCCCCTGGGGGTCATCGCCGCCCTGCGCCAGAACACGTTGGCCGATTACGTGGCGATGGCGGTTGCCATTTTTGGCGTGTCGGTGCCGGTAATCGTCTTGGGGCCGATTCTGATCTGGATTTTTGCTGTCTCCGCCGGCTGGTTCATGCCCACCGGTTGGGGAAGCTGGCGCCAGGAGGTGTTGCCCTCGATCGCCCTGGGGTTGGGCAGTTCGGCCATCATCGCGCGCCTGACGCGGGCCAGCCTGTTGCAGGTAATCCGCGAGGATTACGTGCGCACGGCGCGGGCCAAGGGCCTGCAGGAGCGGGCGGTGGTGATCCGCCACGCGTTCAGAAACGCGTTGATTCCCGTGGTGACCATTATGGGGCCCATTTTCGCCGTGCTGGTGACCGGTACTTTCGTCACCGAGACCGTGTTCGGTATCCCGGGAATGGGTAAATATTTCGTGACCAGCATCACCAACCGAGACTACCCGGTCATTATGGGCACAATTCTGCTGTTTGCCGGCCTGATCGTGGTGGCCAACCTGCTGGTAGACCTGGTCTACGCCTGGTTGGACCCGCGCATCCGGTACTCTTGAGCCGTGGCTGGATCGAGGACGATAGGACCATGACAACGGAAACACAAGCTGCACCGCGCGTAGCCACAGTCAGCCGGCGAGAATCCAGCCTGTGGGGCGATGCCTGGCAGCGGTTGCGGCGCAATCGCGCGGCCGTGTTGGGCGGAATTATCATCATTGTGATCTTGTTGGCGGCTTTGTTTGCCGATACGTCGATCTTCACCATTTTCACGGGTAAGGAGCCGCAGCCGTTGCTGGCGCCGATGAGCTTTGCCACCCAGGACCTGGAGTTGAACAACGCCGCGCCGCGTTGGGTGACGGTCATGTTCCCGACTATGAAACCGGTGGGCGTGGTGGGCGGTTACATCAAGATCAGCAACAAGTTCCCGCTGGGCGCCGATTATAACGGGCGTGACTTGTTGAGCCGCATCATCTACGGCACGCGCGTCTCGCTGGCGGTCGCCATCGTCGGCCCGCTGGTCAGCCTGCTGGTGGGTGTGACTTTTGGGCTGATCGCCGGCTACGCCGGCGGCTCGATTGACAACCTGATGATGCGTTTCGTGGACATTATGTGGGGGTTTCCCGACATCCTGTTCATCATTTTGCTGATGGCCCTGTTCCGTTCGACGACCACAGCCGCCGAACCAGGGACGTTACGTGCCGTGTTGACCGGCATCGACAACGCCATGGGCGGCCTGTTCTTCATCTTCATCGGCATTGGGCTGACGTCCTGGCTGTCCATGTCGCGCCTGACGCGCGGGCAGGTGTTGTCGGTCAAGGAAAAGGAGTACATTGAGGCGGCCAGGGCGATTGGGGTGCGTAACGGGCGCATCATCAACAAACACGTGCTGCCCAACATAATGGGCCCAATCGTGGTGACGGTTACGCTGGACATACCGCGCTACATCAGCACCGAGGCCTTTCTGAGCTTCATCGGGCTGGGCGTCCAGCGACCGACCCCCAGTTGGGGGTCCATGATCGCCGACGGGGCGGAGGCCATCCGGACCTATCCCAACCAGGCGATCTTCCCGGCCATAGCCCTGGCGATCATCATGTTCGCCTTCAACTTCCTGGGCGACGGCCTGCGGGATGCCCTGGATCCGAGGTTAAAAGGCACCAACTAGCGCTCATCCGGCCGCTTGGGCGGCAAGCATTCCAAACAGATACAACAGAGCAGCACATGAAAGGAGCCCGGCGGCCGTCTTTTTTCCGGCCGCCCACAATCCAGCCTTATGCGTCGTTTCCCCACCAATTGGTTCACAAACTGGCCGTTGTGCCTGCTGGTCCTGTTATTGATCGCGACCGGGACCGGCTGTATGGCCGCCCGATCCGTGCCGACGGTATCGGCCAGCGTCGCCTTTC
>CAZHBM010000176.1:0-7811 GCA_964529945.1 uncultured Anaerolineales bacterium
CTTGACGTGGTCCAATTCCTCCCGCAGAAACCTGGGACGCACCCTTGGTTAGCCGGTCGAACCAAAGGCACTACGGCAGGCGGTGGAGACAATGTCTACCGGCCGCCGGCTGTGTCGTGCAATGTTTTCGCCGGGCCGGGGAAGATGGGTTGCCCCCGCCCTTTGCCCACAGTTGATGTACTATGGCTTGGCCGGTTCGAAATCCAACGAGGCGGAGTTCAGGCAATACCGAAGCCCCGTAGGCTTTGGCCCATCTTCGAATACGTGACCGAGATGCGACTGGCAGCGACTGCACAATACTTCGGTTCTGGTCATGCCGTGGCTGGAATCGCGCCGGGTCTCAATGGCCTCCTGGCTGATCGGCCTCCAAAAACTGGGCCAGCCGGTCCCCGAGTTGAACTTGGTCTCCGAACTGAAAAGCGGTTGCCCGCAGGCAACACAATGATAAATGCCCTTGCCCTTGAAATCGTGGTATTTGCCTGTGAAGGGAGGCTCGGTGCCACCCTGGCGGGCCACCCTGTACTGCTCCTCCGTCAGTAGTTCGCGCCACTCCTCGTCACTTCTGCGTATCTTATCGACCATCACCATGCCTCCTATCTAACCATTCCCTGAAACAACAAATTGTCGATGGCAAGCAACGCCCCGAACATCGATTATACCATGCTATTTTAGCCATTCTTGCTTACGCCCAGGCAACGATAACATTACGGCGACATTACGAACCTACATTGTCATATTGGACACTGGTGGCTTGCTTGAGAAATTGGTGAGTGAGGGTGTGCTTTGTATGGGGGGTGAAATGTGCCTGGCTGGTTGCGACCGCGAAATCGGGCGCCTGGTCGCTGCACGTACACGATAATTGGTGTGTTGACAGTATTGGTCTATGTGGTATACTAAAAAGGTCAGGCAGAGATGCGGGAACGGCATGTCTTGGCGAATATACGGGGCGCTCTGCCTTACAGTTGGATCGCCTGAAGAACACCGGTTCGGGTAGGGAACAAAACAATGGCTTGGCCATTGAGGGGCATTCCGGTGTTCGACAGATAGGATTCGTAGAGATTTTCCTGTTTGTTGCTCCGACTCGGCGAAACAACTGCCCGGCACATAACTCTTTGAGGGAAGATTTGTTCTATGTCATTTTTCTCCACCCTATTGGTAATCGTGGCTGGCTTCAGCCTGGCAATGATGGTGGTATTGTTGACTGTGGCTTCCAGGTCGGCCAGGGAGGTCAGAGCCACAATCTTCCCGATTGTGAGGGAAGAAGAAGCAAAGCGTATGCGCCGTGCGCGATTAGGTGGGCTGTTTTCAGGTGTCCTGGCGGCAGTGTTGGCCGGTGCCTTCTTTGTGAGCGGGCAAATCGCCGCGCCGGCAGCGCCTGGTTCGGAACAGACTCTCGCTGAGGCACAATCTGCGACGCCGACTGCCCGCGTGGCGGCAGTGACGGAGAACAATCCAGAAGCGGCCTCGGAAACGGCGCCGACTCCCCCCGTTCAGGCAGCCACCGCCACCCAAATTGTGGAACCCTCCATTGAAGCTGCCGCGGTCGCGTCCTTGGGAACAGCCACACAAGCCTCGGCGGCCTCCGAGACACCCACGCCAAAGGCTGAATCGCCGGCGGCGACTGTCACGGCTACGGTGACGCGTACGCCTGAACCGAGCGTGACACCGATACCCCCAACGCCGACGATAGCGGCATCACCGCAGCCGGTGCCGGCTGGAGTGGAAATGGGACCGATTTCATTTGCCAAAGAGATTGATGATCGCCGCAATCCCATTAGCCCGACGGTCCAGTTCAACGAAGGAATAGACCGCATTTACGCTGTGTTTCCTTATTCTGGTATGAGTCCTGATCTAAAATGGACCCAGGTGTGGTATTACGATGGCGCTGAGTTTGCCCGAGATGAGGGCGAGTGGGAATGGGGCCAGACAGATCGGTCGTACCTCTTCGTCAAACCGGTGGGGGCCGGCGATTACAAGTTGGACCTGTACGTAAACGACCGCTTGATGTCCAGCGCGTCATTTTCTATTCAGGGGCCGACGGCGGTAGGGGGTCCTGAGGAGGAGGCACCTTAAGCTGGTCGACATCAAGGTTGCCCTGGTCCACGACTGGTTAAACCAGATGGGGGGCGCCGAGTCCGTGTTGGAGGCGCTGGTAGATCTTTTCCCCAATGCTCCTGTATTTACCACGATCTATTGGCGGGACGGTATGCCCGACCGGTACCGTGATCTTGACATCCGCACCACCTGGTTAGATAGGGCACCCCTGATTTACCGTCATCACCAGCCGTATCTTCCCCTTTATCCTCTGGCCGTTCAGAGTATCGACCTCAGCGGTTACGATCTGATCATCAGCAACAAAAGCGGTTTCTGTCACGGCGTGCGCACGGCGGCGTCTCAGCTTCACGTGGACTACTGCCTGACCCCGACCCGCTACGTGTGGGACACTGCCAGTTACACCGAACGCGAACGGCTAAGCACTCCCGCTCGGCTGGCACTGCGCCCATTGATGGGCTGGCTGAAGACCTGGGACAAGAAGGCCGCCGACGGCGTCGACGATTTTATAGCCATCTCCTCTGAGGTGCAGGATCGTATCCGGCGCTATTACCAGCGGGAATCGGCCATAATCTACCCGCCGGTGAACGTTGAGCGCTATCAGCCCAGCCAAGACCCCCCGAGCGACTTTTTTTTGATCGCTTCAAGGTTGATTCCTTATAAGCGCATTGATTTGGCGGTGGAGGCCTGCAATCGACTGGGGGTGCCGCTGGTGGTGGTTGGCGAAGGACGGGGTCGCGCCGCACTCGAGGCGGTTGCCGGCCCGACGATAGAATTCCGAGGGCGCGTTTCCGACGCGGACCTGGCCTGGCTGCTCTCGCACTGCCGGGCGTTTATATTCCCGGGGCGCGAGGACTTCGGCATTGCGCCGGTGGAAGCCCAGGCCGCCGGTCGCCCGGTGATTGCTTTCGCCGCCGGTGGGGCGCTGGATACCGTGGTTGATGGCGAAACGGGTATCTTCTTTTATGAACAATCGGTACAATCGTTAGTGGAAGCGATCGAGCGCTTTTCGCGCCTCGACTTCGCACCGGCCAGAATCCGCCGCCAGGCCGAGCGCTTTAGCCTGAACCGATTCAAACAAGAACTGCTTGCTCACGTGATGGATCGCTGGAGCCGCTTTGTCTCAAGTTGATGATACGCCAATCTTTTGCTAAACTGATGCCAGCTAGACTTATGCTGGTTGCAGATATTCTCCAGCTACCACAGGCCCGATTTGAGATCGGCGACGCAGGACGGGGAGCTACACTATGGAGTTAAGACAATACTGGCGGATCATTTGGAGACGCATTTGGGTCCCCATTTTGCTGGTGGTTCTCGTGTCAATCATCACCTTTGCGACACGGCATTCTCCACCCCAGCAATATGTTGC
Source organism: uncultured Anaerolineales bacterium (assembly GCA_964529945.1). Classification (GTDB taxonomy): domain Bacteria; phylum Chloroflexota; class Anaerolineae; order 4572-78; family NAK82; genus CAZHBM01. Next base: position 3,422 of record CAZHBM010000176.1, read on the forward strand.
CAAAGCGCAGATGTTGGTTGACGTGCCTCCCCTGGAGAGTATGGAGGGCATGGGGTTTGACCCGCGTCTGACCGCCCCCCAGGCGACAGAATACCTGGTGGACGATTTCAGCGTCTTCGTTACCGGGCAGCAGGTGGCTGAAGGTGTCAGCCGACGACTGGCGGACGAAGGTTTGACCATTCCGGCCGGTATCATCCAGAGTTCGACTTCCTCACAGCAGCTGCACCGGGCGGTTGTCATCCAGGTGACCTGGAACGATCCCGCCCAGGCGGTGGATATCGTAAACGCGGCCATCGATTATCTGCGCGAGGAGGCGCCGGCCTATTTTGCCCGGCTGGGCGCTATGCAGCCGGAAATCCGGGTGTTCGACGGGCCGACGGTGTATCCGTTGCCACCCAGTTTGACCCAGCGGTTGGACGTGCCGATCCGCCTTCTACTGGCCTTGCTGGCCGGCTTGGCCCTCTGTTTTGTGCTCGATTACCTGGACCCGAGTGTGCGCGGCCGGGAGGAGCTGGAGGGCATGCAAATTCAGGTCCTGGCGCAGGTCCCCAAAACGCGTCGAAAACAGTGACCGGTACTTGTGTTATGCTTTCAGGTAATGGTATCATTGCCTCACTTGATTCAAAAAGGATGTAGAGATGGAACTCATTGACTATTGGCGCATTTTCCGAAAGCGAGGCTGGATCGCCATTGTTGTTGCCGTGGTGGCGGCCGCGTGTGCTTTTGGTTTCAGTAAGCTGCAAACACCTGTCTACAGTGCCAGTGTGAACCTGACCATCAACCCGGCGCGCGCCGATTGGGGATTGAGTAATACGGCCAAAGAGTTGCTACGCAACTATGTGGTCAATATTCGGACCCACTCGATGGCCCGGGAGGTGATCGATCGCGCACAATTGGATATGGATACTACCTCGCTTCTTAACAAGCTTACGGTCAGTCCAACTACCGACACCTTCACCCTGAAGATTGAAGCCAGGGACACCGACCCCGAGGTGGCCATGATCATTGCGCAGACCGTCTCCGAGGTGTTCGTCGAAGATCGTGACGCGTGGAATCAGAAGCAGGACAAACCCGACCGGATTGACGTTTCCATTTTGGACAACGTGTGGAATTTGGGCTATAGCCAGTATTCGCCCAACACCAAGATCAATACACTGGCAGGTGGTATCTTCGGCCTGTTGGTCGGGTTGTTGGTGGTGTTCTTTCTTGAGTGGTTGGAGCAGGATGTCATACGTTCCGCGGACGATATGGAGCGAAACCTGAACGTGACCGTGTTGGGCAACATCCCTCCGGTGTCGGGCACGGGCGCTTGAGGTTGCTGCTCGTGCCGGCAGTGACTTCGGGCCGGGTAACCGGCCGGATAGCTGAAATTCATTCCTATTGGGAAAGGTAGTCCGAGACATGGATCCAATCTTAACCCTGACCGCGCCGACCTCGAGAGTGGCCGAAGCGTACCGTATGCTGCAAGTCAGCCTGGAGTTTGCCAGCGTCGACCGGCCCCTGAAGACATTGCTGGTCACGTCGGCGGACATCGACGAGGGCAAGAGCCTGACTCTGGCGAATCTGGCGGTAGCCATGGCCGACGGAGACAGTCGGGTCATTCTGGTGGATGCTGATTTGCGCCGGCCGCATCTCCATGAACTGTTCGGCCTCAGCAACGAAACCGGATTGAGCAACATGTTCCTGGACCAGGCTGCCTTTTCCGATCCCCCTTTGCAGTCGGTGGCTGGGACCGCGCTGCAGGTCCTGACAAGCGGACCTCAAGTCCCAATCCCAAGCCAGATTCTGGCCTCGGCCAAGATGAATGAGGTGATTGCCCAATTGTCGGAGAGGGCCGATGTGGTGTTGTTCGATGCCCCTCCGGTGGTTGCGGTCACGGATGCCTCGTTGTTGGCCAGCAAGGTGGATGGTGTGCTGCTGGTCGTCCGGGCGGGCAGTACACGGCGGGAATTGGTGGAAGAGGCCAAGGACAGGCTAGAGAAGGTGAATGCCTGGCTGGTAGGTGCTGTCCTGCTGGACGCCCCCTACGATCACTCGATCAGGGACTACTACTCCGAACGACAATGATGACCGCGAGGTGACAACTCATGAAGGGACTCGTGCTCAGCGGCGGCAAAGGTACCAGGCTTTATCCCCTTACCTACACCAGCGCCAAGCAATTGATTCCGGTGGCCAATAAACCGGTACTGTTCAGAGTCATTGAATCGATCCGCGATGCCGGCGTGACGGATATCGGCATTGTGGTAGGGGACACAGAGGAAGAAATCCGGCGCGCGGTGGGTAATGGCGATCGGTGGGGTGCGCAGATCACTTACATTCGTCAGGACGCCCCCCTCGGCCTGGCCCACGCAGTCAAGGTGTCGCAGAATTTCTTGGGCGACGATCGCTTCGTGATGTTTCTGGGTGACAATGTCATTGAAGGTGGAATCAGCGGGCTGATCGCGCAGTTCGCCGACAGTGATTTCGATTCTCAGATCGTCCTGACCAAGGTGGAAATGCCGGAGCAGTACGGCGTGGCGCAGTTGGACGGCGAGGGCCGTATCGTGCGGCTGGTCGAGAAACCGAAAGATCCTCCCAGCGACCTGGCCCTGGTGGGCATCTATATGTTTAATCAGCGTGTGTTTGACGCCGTCAATGCCATCAGTCCCTCGTGGAGAGGCGAACTGGAGATTACCGACGCCATCCAGTGGCTGGTTGAGGCTGGTTGTATGGTTCATCCCTACGTCCACAGTGGATGGTGGATCGACACAGGCCGCCCCGGGGACATGCTCGAGGCTAACAGTCTGGTGTTGGATGAGTTGGTTCCGCGTGTGGACGGCTACGTCGACAAGGATTCGGACGTGGACAGCCGCGTGACTGTGGAACAAGGGGCCGAGATAATCAACAGTGTCGTCCGCGGTCCGGCCATCATCGGCGAAAACACGCGCATCGTCAACGCTTACGTCGGTCCCTTCACCTCAATCTTCCACCATTGCCTGGTGGAGAACGCCGAGATAAGTCGCTCGATCGTGCTCGAGCACAGCCAGATTCGTAATCTGGATCAGCGCATTGAGGATAGCCTGATCGGGCGCCACGTAACCATTCATCGTTCTCCGATGCGGCCACGGGCATACAAGTTCACGTTGGGGGATCATTCCCAGCTTGGGCTGATCGGTAACGCGTAGCCGGAAACGGACGCAACCGGTCGCGCAGTTCGACAGCGGAGTGAGGCTTGTAGCGCGGGGCTTATGAGGCTGGTTTGGCGACAACGATGACGCGGTGAGTATTGTTGGTGTAGGGCCAACAGGTAACCAGCGTCAGTCGAACGTCGTCTGTTGGGGCGATCCACTGAGCGTTGCGCTGACGTACTTCCAGCGGCTCGTCCTTCTCTTTCACAATCAACTTCTGTTCGACCGTGTAGCGGTAGATTACCGGTCCGACGTACAAGTCGACTTCGTCCCCCTCCTGTACATCCACGAGGAAGCGGAAGACCTCCCCATTGATGTTGTGGTGCCCGGCCAGGACCGTATTGCCGGGTTGGCCCGGCAGGGCGCTGGTCATGTGCCAGCCGGCAGCGTAATCAGCCACTTCCCACATACTGTAATCCTGGTCGCCACGGGTGACTGTCGTCCAACGGACCGGCACAACCGGCGTGTCGATGTCAACCGATTCGATGACCAGGCGGTCGGGCGCGCCGGGGAGCGTGACCGAAGAAGCGGCTGCAGGTGGCGAGGTGGGTTGGGGTGTGTGCGTCGGTGTTGATGAGGGCGTGGGAGTGGGCGCCCTGGTGGCAGTAGCCGCCGGCTGCTGTTGCGATACCGAAGTCGGCATGGGCTCCTGGGTCTCAGTCGCTGTGGCTATGGTAGGCGGCGGAGAGGGGGTAGGACTCTGTGGGGGAGCATCAACTCCGTCGCCGTCGAGCGCAGGGGTGAGGCTGTCCAGCGGCGTCTCCGGCAGCACCTGGGGACCATTTTCCGCCACTGCCCAGGGAGTCATCTCGGTGTTCACGTAGGTGACGGGTTGCCCCTCGGTTGCTTCACTTGCTACAATGTTGGCCGGCGTGGGAATGCTCTGCAAAACGACCCGCATACGGGCATCTTGTTCAAGCTGTTGCCATTGCGCCTGGGCATCTTGATATCCCCACAGGATGACAAGCATAACCAGCACAATGGCCGTCCAGATTGAACTGGTGGCCAATGAGACCAGTTGCTCCAGGTTTCTTTGCGAGTCTGCCGGTTTGCGAGATTTTGGCTGCATAGGACTGACACTATGTATACTCACATTATGGTGATTTGTCAAGCCCGTCGAGTGGCTCTAATATTGTAGGTGAAGTCTTGACATCAATGTCGCACCGCGTGGTGCGTCGAGAGTGGGTAAATGGCCGACACAAATTGCCCTTTGAGCGAACGCG
>CAZHBM010000177.1:0-517 GCA_964529945.1 uncultured Anaerolineales bacterium
GCAAGTGGCCCGATGTGCGCGATATGGACCCTTACATCTACTTCGCCAACGAGGTCAACCTGCACTACGAAAACGGCGACAACAACGTGGCCAACCAGCCCAAATACGAAAGCAGCCAGTTCTACGAGACGTATGCCAACTGGGTGCGAATGACCGCCGACCGTATCAAGCAGCGGGTACCGGAAATGAAGCTGGTCTGCCCGCCTTTTGCCTTCGGGCACCACGAAGACGGCGCACCGGATGATAACGGAAATCCGACCGAGGGCTGGGCCGGCTACGACTTTCTGGCCGACACGATCAAAAGCCACTTCAACAATATTCTGACCTTCCACGCCTATTGGGGCCATTCCGGTGGCAGCGTCCACGACTGGCTGTATGACCCCAGCCTGTCCAGCTGGTACGCCTTCCGCTGGCGCCGGGTGCTCAAGTTGTTTACGCACCGCTATGGTATTCAGGCCAAGGTACTGATCGACGAGGCGGGCAACATGGGCGCTTCAGACGAAGACTTCACCGACCA
>CAZHBM010000177.1:527-7792 GCA_964529945.1 uncultured Anaerolineales bacterium
TTTTATTACACCCAAAATTGCCTGGCCGATGCGCGGGTCCTGGCACTGACGTTCTTCCTGTGGGAAGATCCCACGCTGAGCCAAGGCAATCTGCCCAACTCGTGGGTGCAGAAGTGCCGTAACATTGACGATCACGTGTCGCGGCTGGCCGCCATGCCCGACGTGACCATCCAGCCCACGCCCACCGAAACGACGGCGCCGACCATCCGCGTTTTGATGGAAGACGGGACTGTCAAGGTAATGCCGGTCGAAGAGTACCTGCGCGGCGTGGTGCCGTCCGAGATGTCGGCCCGCTGGCCGTTGGAGGCCCTCAAGGCCCAGGCGGTGGCCGCCCGTAGCTACGCCATGTTCGCCAAGCAATCGCCGCGCCACCACCCCAACGCCGACATTTGCACGACCACCCACTGCCAGGTGTACAATCCTGAGCGTATCAACCCGATCACGGACCGGGCCATTGAAATGACCAAGGATCAGCTGTTGATGTATCAAGGCCAGGTGGCCCGCGCCTACTATTCGGCCAACTGTGGCGGACACACGGCCAGCAACAGCGAAGCCTTCGGGGGATCGCAGCTTCCCTATCTGGTGTCGGTACCGTGCGTCAACCCGGGGCCAAAGAACGGTCATGGAGTCGGTCTGTGCCAATGGGGCGCGCACGATATGGCCGAACAGGGAAGCGATTACGAGACAATTCTCAAGCATTACTATACGGGCGTCACGCTTTCTTCGGAACCGATACCGCCGGCGGAGCCGGAAGAACCCACCGAGCCGACAGAACCGTCAGAACCCGGGGAAGGAACCAGTCTCATTTTTGGGCGGGTGATCAACCAGGTCGCGCGGCCAATCCCCAACCTGACAATCAAGTTATCTCGGTCCGATTGGACGAGCGAAACCGAAACCAGTGTCAGCGGTGTCTTCAGGTTCGAGCGATTGGCCGCCGGCACTTATGAATTGGAGGTTCCTGAATATGGCGTCAAACGCGATCGTCTGGTCTTGGTCGCCGGAAAGGAGCTTGAAGTGAATCTGAAGATTCAACAGACGGAAACCAGCCAGTGGAAGATGACCATCGAGCGTACGCCGGGCCTGCCAATACTGGTCGGGTCGGTGCCGGAGGCCAACGTCATCATCACCCTACGGACGCCCTTGGGCAGTTTTATGAAAAAGATAAGTGGCACGAAGCCGGAATATGGCGTCGGCGGGTTTGAGTTCTGGGCGCCCAATCGCGGCAAATATGAGATCCATTTTCTGGACCAGACCTTCGAACTTACGATGGATGGTCAATTTACGCAGGTCACGTTCAGCCAGGCCGATACGCCCAGCGCCGACGGTGTTATTGCCGGTGTATTGCGTGACACAGACGGCACGCCACTGACAGGGCGGCACATTTTGCTGAGCGGCGAGGCTTTCTCACACACGGTAACCACAGACAGCGCCGGGGTTTACCGGTTCGATGGCTTGGCGCCGGGTGCTTACACGCTGAAAGTTGCCGACACCAGTATCAGCCGGCCTATCTGGATGGCCGGCAAGGCCCCCATCACATTGGACCTGACCTTGCCGCCTGGCGAGGCATCGGTTGAGGAGCCCGAACCTGAACCTGAGCCGGAGCCCGAACCTGAGCCGGAGCCTGAACCAGAACCAGAACCTGAGCCGGAGCCGGAGCCCGAACCCGAACCAGAACCCAGCAATCAGTGGCTGATGAAGGTCACCCGCGGCAGCGGCCTGCCGCTCATCGTGGGCAACCTGCCGGACGCCAACATTGTCCTGACCGTCACGCCGCCGACGGGGCCGGAAATCCGCGTGGTGAGCGGCAGCAAGCCGGAATTTGGTACGGGCGGCTTCGAGGTCCCGGCGACGCAAAAGGGTATCTACACGCTCCAGTTCCTCGACCAAACGTTCAAACTGCCGATGGACCGCCAATTTACGCGCATCACCTTCGTCCGCGGTAGCCTGCCGGTTGAGAGCCAGGCGAAACTGATGTCCCAACCGATGCCGCTGTCGGAGGCTGAGGAATGGCTCGATTACCTGGAGTCGGATGACAGAACCAAAGGCGTCTTCACGCTGGAAGAGGTGTGATGCAGATCTCGCTTTTCTCGGACGACGATCCTGAAGGACTGGATCGGCCGGCCAGCCGGGTCTTTAGTGTCAGTGAGATTACCTATCGGATCAAGGTATTGCTCGAGTCCGATCTGACCTTGCAAGACCTGAGATTGGAAGGTGAAATCTCCAACTGGAGGCCCTATCCTTCCGGCCACATCTATTTCACCCTCAAGGACGAAGGGGCCAGCATTCGCTGCGTCATCTGGCGCTCGACGGTCCACGACCTGACTTATCTGCCCAGCAGCGACGGCGAAGCCGTGGTCGCTCGCGGGCACGTATCCGTGTACGAGAACCAGGGGCAATACCAGTTCTACGTCGAAGACATCCTGCCGGCCGGAACCGGTGCCCTCTACCAGCAATTCGAACGGCTCAAAGCACGGCTGGCCGAGGAAGGGTTGTTCGAACGGGCCCAGCGCCCCCTACCGGAATTTCCGCGCCGCATCGGCATCGTCACCTCACCGGCCGGCGCCGCCCTGCGCGACATCTTGAACGTGCTGCGCCGTCGCTTCCCATTGGCCGAAGTCATTCTGTCGCCCTCGCTGGTACAGGGGGCGGACGCGCCGCCACAAATCGTGACCGCTTTGCGCCGGCTGGCGCGAGTGCCGGGGGTGGACGTCATTATCCTGGCGCGCGGCGGCGGATCGTTGGAAGACTTATGGGCTTTCAATGATGAGCGCGTCGCCAGGGCTGTCGCTGCTTCGCCCATTCCGATCATTTGCGGCGTCGGCCACGAGACGGATTTCACCATCGCCGACTTCGCTGCCGACGTGCGCGCACCGACCCCCTCGGCGGCAGCGGAACTGGCCGTGCCCGACAAGGTGGAGCTGGAACACCACCTGGCTCAACAGAGACGACGCCTGGCTGCAGCCATGTTCGAGACGATAACCAGCCGCCGCAATCAATTGGCGGGCGAGGAGCGGGCGTTGCAGCGTTCATCGCCCCGCCAACGGATCGACCAGCAGCGCCAGCGTCTGGACGAAAGAAACTACGCCGCCCGGCGCATTCTGTCGCAGCGCCTGCGGCTACACCGGGAACAGGTGAACGGAATGGGCCTGCGCTTAAGGGCACTCAACCCGGCGGCTACGCTGGCCCGCGGCTACGCCATCGTGCGCCGTGAGGAGAACGGCCGGGTGGTGGTCAGTGTGAAACAGGTGACGGCCGGCGACCACCTATCCATTCAGGTATCCGACGGCACATTCCCCGGCACCGCTGGAGGAAACACGTGACAAAAGACATCAATGAACTGAGTTTTGAAGAGGCGTTTTCCGAACTGGAAGACCTGGTGCAACGTATGGAAACCGGCAACCTTTCTCTGGATGAGGCCCTGGCCCTGTTCGAACGGGGCACGGCACTGGTAACTTACTGCAATGACAAATTGGACGCAGCCGAACTGAAAGTGCGCCAATTGCAGCCTGGTACAGATGAAGAGGTAGACAGCGACCTCTCCGAGGAGTTTTCCCCAGCGGATGAAGCTGAGTAGCCTTTCACACGACCGGCAATCGGCGGCGCCCGATTCCGGAGCGCTCCGGCCTTTTTGGCCGCTGTTGCTGGCCGGCCTGCTGATTCTTCTCTACGTAGTCACCTTCACATGGTTGGCCGTCTCACGCCACAACAGCTTCGATTCGGGCGGCTTCGATCTGGGTGTTTACGACCAAGTCGTCTGGAACACCTTGCACGGCCGCATTTTCTTCTACACCACCACCGGCCAGCCTTTGCTCCATCTGTCCAACCACGCCGACCCAATCTTACTTCTGCTGGCGCCGTTCTACCTGATCCACAGCGGGCCGGAGACCCTGCTGTTGCTGCAGGCACTGGTTATTGGCCTGGGAGGCCTGCCCGTATTTTGGCTGGCGTGGCAGAAGCTGAAGAGTTCCGTCGTCGCCCTGTGTCTTTTGGCAGCCTACTTATTGTACCCGCCGCTCCAGGTGGCCACCCTGTCCGATTTTCACCCGCCTGCCCTGGCGGTTGGGTTTTTGTTGTTCGCGTTCTACTTCCTGGTCAGGCGCAACCTGTGGGGTACGCTGATTTTTGCGGTATTGGCCATGGCCTGCAAGGAGCAGATCCCGCTGGTAGTCTTCTTGATGGGCCTGTTCGCCTTTTTCTATTACCGCCAGCGAAAGATGGGCCTGATCTTGGGTGGGCTGGCAGTGGTGTGGTTCCTGGTCGTGATGTATTGGGTGATTCCGGCCTTCAGCGTCACCGGCGGCCACATTTTCCTGGACTACTACGCCGACCTGGGAAGCTCGCCGGGGGAGATCATTGTCACTGCCGTCACCCGACCGGACCTGGTAATCCGCAACCTGTGGCAACCGGCCAAATTACAATACCTGCGAGACATCCTGGCACCTTTTGCCTTCCTGCCCCTGTTGGGGCTGCCGGTATTGTTGATCGGATCGCCGGCCTTTGCCATCAATTTGCTGAGTGCCAAGTCGGCGATGTACGACGCCACACAGGGACACTACAGCGCCGACCTGGCCCCGTGGGTGGTATTGGCGGCGATCTATGGCCTGGGGTATTTCAGAAACGTCGCCGGTCGTTGGTGGCCGCCTGTCCAGCAGCGGGTGACTTTGGTCGCCGGCCTGCTGCTATTGGCCGTGTCGCTGGTGTGGCAGCTATTCTACGGTTTTTCACCGCTGGCTTTCAACGCCCCTCACTGGACGGTGTCCGCACACGACCGCCTGGCCCAACGGTTCCTGGACCAGATTCCCGCCGATGCCTCCGTCGCCGCCCAGGGCGAGCTCTACCCTCACCTCAGTGATCGGGAGTTCGCCTATCACCTGCCCAGCATCAACGACGCCGAGTACGTGTTCGTCGACGTGGCCAGCACCACCCAGTCAATCCATCCCAGCGACCTGCGCCGGCTGGTAAAGGGGCTGCTCGAGAGCGGGGAGTACGGCGTCCTGGACGGTGCCGACGGCTACTTGCTGCTGCAGCGGGGACTTTCGAACAGCCAGTTGCCGGATGCCTTTTTCGATTTCGCCCGCGTCGACCCGGCGGCCTTGGCGCCCCAATACCGGCTGCAGATCGACTTCGGCGACCAGTTACGCTTACTGGGCTTCGACGTCATTTACCACCCGCGGCAGCAGGCGACCAGCGTCCGCCTCTACTGGCAGGCGCTGCGCCCGCCAGATGACAGGCTGCGCCCCTACCCCTTCTTCCTCAACCCGGAAGGCGACCTGATCGAGGACACCAGCAGCCGGCCGCTGGTGACTCAGCTATGGTACCCGCCCAGAATGTGGCAACCGGGCGAAATTGTGGTCACTCAAACCATCCCATGGCAACTGGGCGACACGTGGAGTCTGGCAGTTGGCGTGTTGAACGGCTCGGAGTGGTCGGATTGGGAGCAACGGCTGCCCATCAGCGCAATAGAAGCCACCGGCGACCTGTCGCCGCGTCCCTTCGATGCCCGCACCTGGGCACGCCTGGTCACCTTCGAACGCCAGGGGTCTACTCTGGTCTTGGTGCCCGTCGTCGAGGACAACCTACAGGCCGATTTTGTTGCGGCGGCCGACTTTGGCGACCGGATGGCGCTGCAAGGCTACGACCTTTCGAGCGAAACGGCGCTACCCGGCCAGCAATTGGTGGTCACCTTATACTGGCAGGCACTGGCCCCAATGGCGGTCGATTACACCGTGTACGTACACCTGGTGGCAGCCGACGGCCAACTGGTGGCCCAGCACGACGGCCAGCCTTGGTGGGAGGTGCCGATTCCGACCAGCAGTTGGACGCCTGGGGAGACTCTGCGCGACGCTCACCCATTGGACCTGCCGGCCGAGCTGCCGCCTGGCACCTACCGGCTGGAGGTCGGGGTCTACTACTGGCAGACGATGGAACGCCTGCCGGTCATCCAGGACGGTTCCCCCCAGGCCGATTCGGTAACGCTGGGCGAGCTACAGGTGGAGTAACTACCAAGGTACGGCTTGTGGATGTCCCGGACGGCTAACCGAGCGCCAACAGCAGCGTGCGCACGCTCAGTCCCACAATCAGCAGCCCGACCACGACCATAAGCGCCCGGGCCGGCAGTCGCTTGCACAGGACGGCAGCCAACGGCGCGGCCACACCCCCGCCGATCATCAGGCCGACCACAACCTGCCAGTGGACCAGACCGATGGTCAAGAAAAAAGCCAGCGACTCGCACAGGGTGACGAAGAATTCGGTCAAGTTGACCGATCCGATGGTCAAACGAGGGTTGTTGCCGCGCGCCATCAGGGTGGTGGTGACGATAGGCCCCCATCCGCCGCCGCCAACAGCATCGAAGAAACCGCCCACCAGCCCCAAGGGAATCAGGTGATACGTCCGGGTTCTCAGCTTGGTCTGGTTTTTCTGTAACGCCTTACGCAGGATAATCAATCCCATCAGTAACAGGTAGGCGGAGATGAAGGGCTGAACCACCTCCCCGGGCACGGACGTCAGTATGTAGGCGCCTAATACGCCACCGACGATGCCGGGCAACAACAGGCGAAAAAATAAGCGCTTGTCGACGTTACCGAGAGTGAGGTGGGAAAAGCCGGAGATGCCGGTGGTGAAGACCTCAGCCGTGTGCACGCTGGCACTGGCAACCGCCGGAGACACACCGATGCTGAGCAAAAAGGTGGTCGAACTGATGCCGTAGGCCATTCCTAACGCGCCGTCGATGATTTGGGCCAAAAAGCCCACGAGGATGAAGACGAGAATGTTGTCTACCAAAAGGCCCTATGCCTTGCCACTCTGTTGCGCGAAGTAGTCGACCGTAAACCGGAGGCCCTGTAAGAAATCGACACTCGGGTCGTAGCCGAGCAGGCTCCTGGCCTTGCTGATGTCGCTCTGCGAGTGGAGCACGTCCCCTGGCCTGGCTTCCTGGAAATTGACCTGCAGTGACCTGTCACCCAGCAGTCCCCGCAAGCCATCGACCAGGTCCAGCAGCGAGTAACGCAGCCCGTAACCAATGTTAAAGCATTGGTCAACAGCCGACGGCGTCGTACAGGCCAGCAGATTGGCGTCCACCACGTTGGAGATGTAGACAAAATCGCGCGATTGGCGGCCGTCGCCGTAGATGACCAACGGCTCGCCACGCAGCGCCGCGTAGATGAACTTTGGAATTACGGCCGAATATTCCGAATGCGGATCCTGACGCGGGCCAAATACGTTGAAATAACGCAGGCTGACGACCGGCAGGCCAAACACCTGGTAGA
>CAZHBM010000178.1:0-7788 GCA_964529945.1 uncultured Anaerolineales bacterium
GAAGTTTGACCATCCGGTTGTGCCGGGAGATATACGTCAAGTCTTTATTGACAACGGCTACACGGATACGTCAGTAACCACTGCCGGTGACGGCCAAACAGCTATCATTCGGTCCAAGTTCTTGAATGACGAAGCCAAGGTTCAGTTGCAGGCTGATCTGCGCGATAAGATAGGCAACTTCACGGAGTTGCGCTTCGAGTCGGTGGGACCGACGATTGGTGCCGAGGTCACGCGTGCGGCGACTATCGCGGTTGTGGCTGCTTCGCTGGTGATCCTGGCATTCATCTGGTGGGCATTTCGTAAGGTACCCCACTCGTTCCGTTACGGAGTGTGCGCCATCATCGCCATGGTGCACGACGTGTTGGTCGCCAGTGGATTGTTCTCGTTGGCCGGATTGATCTTCGGCTGGGAGGTGGATGCTCTCTTCCTGACGGCGTTGTTAACGGTAATTGGGTTCTCGGTACAGGACACGATTGTCGTGTTTGACCGGATTCGAGAAAATATCCCCAAGCGCCGCGGCGAGGACTACGAAACCATCGTGAACCGCAGCTTGCTGGAGACTATTCACCGTTCTTTGGCAACCCAGTTGAATGCGATTTTTGTCTTGATCGCCATTCTTCTGTTCGGTGGGGCGACAATCAAACAATTTGTGGCCGTCCTCTTGATCGGCATGTTGAGCGGTACCTACTCGTCAATCTTCAATGCAGTACCTCTTCTGGTCGTTTGGCAGAATGACGAGGTAGGGTCCTTCTTCCGGCGCCTGTTTGGTCGTACGGCTAAGGCTGCCGCCTGACGCTTTTAGGTTGACGAAACTTTGGGCTCGACCAGGCTTGCCTGGCCGAGCCTTTTCTTGTGATGCGTCCTGTACTGTTGGGTGCCATTGGTGATCCGAGGTGGCCAGAAGCCCGAACATAGGTATGTCCCATATCTTTTGTTGGAGACATTGGACCGAGCCAGGCCCAGGCTATGTAGTAGGTCCGTGAAAGACCGCTCAGATAATATCTTAAGAAGCGCATAGAATCAGGTAGTAACAAAGAGATTACACCGGTCGCCGGCTCCTTTGGCCATCTATCGAGAAGATGGAACACCCCCGAACAGAAGAGGCTTTGCCGTCAACGGGGTTGCGTGTATAATTATGCTGTGTTGGATAGCTTGGTTATATCTATGGTGGAGGGTTAGTAGCGTTTATGGGAGTGGTCGACGAAGTTAAAGATCGAATTGACATCGTAGACTTCATCTCAAACTACGTAGCCCTTAAGAAAGCGGGACGTACTTACAAAGGGTTGTGTCCTTTTCACGCCGAAAAAACTCCCTCGTTCGTGGTCTTTCCTCACACGCAAACCTGGCACTGTTTTGGCGCCTGTGGAACCGGTGGTGACATTTTCACCTTTCTTCAGCGCCACGATGGACTGGATTTTTCGGAGGCGTTGGAGGAACTGGCGCACAGGGCCGGTGTCCCTCTGGCCCCACCTTCTCCCCAGGCGGAAGAGAGCGATAAGCAGCGAGCGTTACTGCGCGAAATGCACGTCGTGGCTGCGCAATATTACCATCACTTGCTGCGACAGTCGCCCGAAGCGCAAGTGGCGCGCGAATACGTGGCTGAGCGCGGCCTGACGGGCGAGACTATTGAAAACTTCCAACTGGGTTATGCGCCCGGCGGTTGGGAAGGATTGAAGAGTTATCTAATAGAGCGGGGTTACAATGAGGATGACCTGGTTGTGTCAGGGTTGCTGGTTAAAAAGGAGCAAAGCGAGAGCTGCTACGATCGTTTTCGCAACCGACTGATGATACCCATCCGTGACCGCCAAGGTCATGTGATTGCCTTTGGCGCTCGAGCACTGGCGCCGAACGATGTGCCAAAATACCTCAACTCACCACAGACGCCGGTGTTTGACAAGAGCGGGACGCTTTTTGGCCTGGACATGGCCAAAGACGCAGTTCGCGATTTGGACCAGGTCGTACTTGTCGAGGGCTACATGGATGTGCTGTCGGCTCATCAAGCCGGCTACAGAAATGTGGTTGCCGGCATGGGAACGGCACTGACCGAGATGCAATTGAAGCAGGTTGACCGGCTTACGACTCACCTGGTGCTGGCATTGGATGCAGATACCGCCGGAGGCGCGGCGACCTTGCGTGGTATCGATACGGCTCGCCAGTCTTTGGATAGAACTCCAGAACCTGTCTTTACCCCTGAGGGTCTGGTGCGCTTTGAGAGTCGTCTCAAGATGGACATTCGGATCGCGGTGCTGCCCCCAGGCCGAGATCCGGACGATGTACTCCGCCAGACACCACAAGAATGGCCGCAAATCGTGGATACCTCTTTACCGGTTATCAGCTACTATATGCGGACTGCAGCCAAAGAATATGATTTGACGACGGCTAAAGGCAAGAGCGGATTGGTGCGCCAGGTTTTGCCTTTGTTGCAGGATTCGGATAATGCTGTTGAACGTTCTCATTACATCAGCCAGCTGGCTCAACTGGTCAAAGTAGAAGAAAAGGCCCTGCTGGCCGATTTGGAACAAATGAAGAATAGACCGAACCGCCCGCAAAGAGACGTCTTTAAGGCATTAACGGACGTTTCGCCTAACGTGGTCGATCAGAACGGCAGGCGTCTGGGCAAGGAAGAATATATTCTGGCACTAGTTCTAAAGTGCCCTCAGGCACTGGAGCCGGCCAAAGCGGAGCTGGACAGGCAGGGCTTGCCCACAGTAAGTAGCGACGATTTCAACGATTCGCTCAACCAATCACTCTTTCCACTTGTCGTCAGCTGGGTGCCAAGTGCTGCGGGTTGGGACCTGTTGGAAAATGTGATCAGCCAGGCCGACCCGATGCTTCTGCCGCAACTGGAGTACTTGAAACAGCAGGCTGAAGGGATGCCGGATGTTCCTCTTTCCGAGGCGCCGGCCGAGATAGTCGGCCGGATTCTGAAATTGCGTAGCCTACGTTTGCAGTCCACCATCGGCGATTTACGATTCCTCCTATCCGAGGCGGCGACCAGCAGCGACGAAGACGAAGTCAATCATTATGAGCAACTTGTGCTTGAGGCCACGCGCAAAAGGGTCGCGGTTGAGCGGGCAATCTACGAGCGGTCGCCTATGGGGAAGCGGCACATGGAAGCCTCACGTCAAGGCCTCGCGCGATGACGGCACGAAGGCGGATCGCCGTGAGGCCGGGCACAAGCCGGGTGAGTATTTCGCTGGCCAGGATTGTCTCGACCATCGAGGGGCGCTCGTCCGAACCGGCGAGTTGTCATTTGACAATTAGTCCCCACTTCCTGATAATACATAATAGATCATCACACTCGCAAGCGTTGTGTCGATGGCATCTCTTGTCCAGCGTGAGCCCAGTCTTGTTGACAACAGATTCTCGTATTCTCATCCATACTCTCTCAGGTAGGAATTAAGATGGTTAGTCGGTCGAAGAAAGGCGACCAAAACGGACGAACGTCATTACCCAGATCCAAGAAGGGACAGCCCCTAAGCCCATCTCGGGATGACGTGCGCCGTTTACTCAATATCAAAGACGACGATAGCATAGAGTCCGATGACGAGGAAAATACCGCTGACCATACCAGCGTTGAGGAAGTAAGACAGAAGGCTTCTACTCGCGAGCATTTGAAGGCGGTCGATGATCCGCCGGATACTGAACTTGATCGCGTAGAAGAGGAAATGGGGCGCGATTCTGATCAGCAGGAGGATAATGTTTTGGAGCTAAACAGCCCCGAACTGACTAATGATCCTGTCCGCATGTATCTGCGCGAGATCGGACGCGTTAGCCTTTTGACCGAAGACGAAGAAAAATCTTTGGCACGTCAAGTACAGCAGGGAATCAAAGCCGACGAGGAATTAAAACGGGACGATTTGCCGCCGGAAAAACGTGTTGCCCTTGAACGCAGGTTGAAGGTCGGGAAGGAAGCCGAAAGGCGACTGGCAGAGGCCAATCTACGGTTGGTGGTCAGCGTTGCCAAACGTTACATCGGGCGCGGTATGAGCCTGCTTGACTTGATCCAGGAGGGAAACATCGGCTTGCTCAGAGCTGTGGAGAAGTTTGACCACCGTCGAGGGTACAAATTCTCCACTTATGCCACTTGGTGGATTCGACAGGCGATTAGTCGAGCGATTGCGGACCAGGCCCGGACGATCCGGATCCCGGTACACATGGTGGAGACGATTAACCGTCTCATCCGCGTTCAACGCCGGCTGGTTCAGGACTTGGGACGAGAGCCAACGGCGCGAGAAATTGCTCTCGAGATGGATCTGCTCTCAGACGACGATCTGCGTGCCATCAAAGAAGCAGAGAATATGAATAAGTCACTCGATCCAGTAGTGGATCGGCGCTGGCGGCGGGCGGCAACCAAGGTGCGCCGTATCATACGCATTGCTCAAGAACCGATGTCTCTTGAGACACCCATCGGATCAGAAGAAAACAGCTCTCTGGGTGACTTCATCGAGGATGAGACGGTCCTTGGACCCGTTGATGCTGCTTCGAAGCAGTTGCTCAAGGAACAGATGCAGGATATTCTGGATTCACTCAATGAACGGGAACGCAAAGTATTGGAGATGCGTTTTGGCCTCATTGACGGCGAGGGCCATACCTTGGAGGAGGTGGGACAAGAGTTTGGCGTGACTCGTGAACGGATCCGGCAGATTGAGGCCAAGGCGCTGCGTAAATTACGCCATCCCATCCGCAGTCGAAAATTGCGCGATTATTTGTCTTGAGCTTCGTGTGGAGGACGAGGGCACCGTGCTAGAGGTGCGGACGGTGTTTCCGTCGGGATATTGGGGATGACCCCACCTGACTGCAACCTGACAACTGATGTTTCACGCGATGCCCAAACAAACGTTTGGGCATCGATTTAGGAAGCCACCTTTTTCCGCGGCCTGTCGCAATGAAAAAGAGATAACGTCGGCCAAAGGCAGGAACACGTGAGCAAAATCACCACTATGAAACTTGCCGTGTCGGACCTTGTCCGTGACGGTGATGTTGTTGCAATTGAGGGGTTTACCCACCTGATCTGTTTTGCGGCCGGTCACGAGATTATTCGACAAAAGCGGCGTGACCTGACTCTGTGTCGCCTGACGCCCGACCTGATCTACGATCAAATGGTGGCTGCCGGTTGTGCCCGCAAGCTGGTGTTCTCCTATCTTGGGAATCCCGGCGTGGGCTCTTTGCAGGCTATTCGACGAGCCATAGAGAAAGACATTCCTGCACCGCTTGAGGTTGAGGAATACTCTCACTTCGGTATGGCGGGACGGCTCGTGGCGGGAGCGGCAAAACTCCCGTTTTACCCAATGCGATCCTTTGCCGGCTCTGATTTGCCCCAGGCGAATCCCCGCATCAAACAGGTCGCCGATCCGTACGGCGGTGATCCTGTTTACGTGGTGCCTGCGCTCAACCCGGACGTCTCCATCGTTCACGTCCAGAGAGCAAACAGCCAAGGCGATGCCCAGATTTGGGGGCTGCTGGGTATGCAGACCGAAACCGCCTTCGCCGCCAGACGGGTCATCGTCGTGGCTGAGGAGATTGTGGATGAAACGACGATCCGGTCGGATCCCAATCGCACGGTCATTCCGGGTATGATCGTAGATGCCGTGGTCCACGAAACATACGGTGCCCATCCTTCCTACGTTCAAGGATATTATGATCGAGATACCCAGGCTTATCTGGCATGGGACAAGGTCTCGCGTGAACATTCAACTCTTATGGCCTGGTTGGACGAATGGATCTATGGCGTATCCAGCCGGTCGGAGTACGTAGAGAAGATGGGACCGGACGTGTGGCAACGTCTGAAACCAGGTGACGCATATAGCGGCCAGGTGAATTATGGAGCCTACCGATAGGCGAGGAAAAGAGCAATCCACGGGTGAGCACGTGAGTACGGGCGCGCAAAGTTCTGTCAACGTGATGGCTGCTTTGTTGCGTCAACTCAATGATGCGTTACTGGTGGTTGATTACGACGGCACAATAGTTTTCGCCAACCCCGCTTGTGCCCATCTGTTCGGGCAGCCGGCCGATCAACTTGTTGGCCAATCATTCGCCTATTCTCTACAGCCTGGTCAATCAGTCGACATGGAGATCCAGCCTGCCGGCACGACACCCAAACAAGTTGAAGCTCAGGCGACGCCTATCGAGTGGGAGGGCCGGAACAGCTATCTGATCAGCCTGCACGACATCAGCCGCCATACCCGCAAGCTGCTCGAAAGCCGGCGTTTGCTGGACCTGGAACGGGCCCTGGCCGGCTTTGCCACCCGATTCGTGCAAGTCACCGATTTTGCCGAGGCAGTCAGCGAGACCCTGGCCGATATCGGGCGTATGACGCACTGCGCGCGTTGCTACCTGTTTGTCTATGATACCAATCTGAATCTGTGGCAGTTATTGTATGAGTGGCATGACGGATCCGTAAAACCAAGACTTGGGCCGGACGAAGTGGCCCCGGCCCAGTTTCTCCCTTGGCTGACGCATAAGCTACAAGCGGGGGAAACGATTCGCGTGAACGATGTGGCGCGGATGCCGGCGGAGGCTAATCGAGAGAAGGGATTTCTATCCGGGCAAGGCGTTGATTCGTGGTTGGTTCTGCCCATCTATCTGGGGTCCGAACTGGCCGGCTGCCTGGGACTTGAGGATGCTGAACAGGATACTGACTGGCGTGGATTTGACATAAATCTTCTGTGGGTCATAAGCCAGATTATGGGTAAGGCGTTCCACCATCGACAAATCGAACAGGATTTGGAGAATCAACGCATCTTCCTAAGGCAGGTAATCGACATAAATCCACACTTGATCTTCGCCAAGGATCGAGATGGGAAGTATACACTGGTCAATCAGGCGATGGCCGATTTCTACGGCCTGCAAGTTTCTGACATGGTCGGCAAGACCGATCGCGAGATTAATCCACGCCAGGATGAAGCCGTCGCTTTCCGGCGCGATGATCTTGAGGTGTTGAATACGCTGCAGGAAAAAATCGTTCCGGAAGAGGCAAATACGAACAGCCGCGGAGATGCGCGGGTTATGCGAACTGTGAAACGCCCCATTCTGGGAGCGGATGGTCACGCCCATCAGGTGCTTGGCGTCGCAACTGACATCACGGGTCTGAAACAAGCAGACATTGCCTTGCGTGAAAGCGAAAAACGCTACCGCGAACTCTTCAACAGCGCCAACGATGCGATTTTTGTCTACCGGCTGTCTTCTGAAGGTGTGCCGGGCAAATTCATTGAAGTGAATGACGTCGCATGCCACAATCTTGGCTACAGTCGTGAAGAATTGTTGCGCCTATCCGCGCTGGACATTGACCTGCCGGAAGACCTCCAGGATGTTTTGGCAACATCTCAGCGCCTGTTGCGAGACAAAGCTGTCTTGGTGGAACGGGTTCAGGTAGCACGCGATGGGACACGCATCCCCATGGAAATCAATTCGCATCTTTTTGCCCTGAATGGCCAACCGACGGTGCTTTCGGTGGCGCGCGATGTCGGGGAGCGCAGGCGGGCCCAAGAGGAGAGGCAACGTTTGCAGGCCCAATTGCTGCAGGCGCAGAAAATGGAAGCGCTCGGTCGCCTGACCAGCGGGATTGCCCATGACTTCAACAACATTCTGACTGCCATAAACGGTTACAGTGAACTGATCCGCCAGAATCTTCCCGAAAACCATCCAGTGCGGCCTTTCGCCGATAAAATTGTGGATGTGGGTGAACGTGCAGCCAATTTGGTTCGTCAACTTCTCACCTTCGGACGAAAGGGGCCGGCGCATCCCCAGGTGTTGAATCTTAACCACGTTATAGACCATATGGAAAGC
>CAZHBM010000179.1:0-7751 GCA_964529945.1 uncultured Anaerolineales bacterium
TTTTGGCCCTGGTTCCGATTGCCTGAACATCATCGACCACCGCGACAATCGCCGGCGCACACCCGTACTGAACGATGTGGTCGATGCAGCCAGACTGGCGGATGCATTGGAGCGTATCAGTTTCGTCATGTGTATGTTCTTGCCCAAAGACGTGTCCCAGGCGGTGGCCGACCGTTACCAGATGGAGGCTATGCTGAACAACACCAACAAGCCGATTATGTTCGTTACCACCGATTTCTCCGGCTGCGTCGATGCGGTCGAGATGGCCGAGATCGTGGCCGGTGGGGCGGAGGCGTTGCGGCTCAATCCACGCGTGGCCTGCTACGTGAACGTGGCCACCGGTCTGCGTCACAACAAGGAGGCATTACAGAAGCTGCTATTCTTGTCGCGCAAAGGCATTCCTTATTCCTATTGTCCATCGACGCAAGGAGGTGCAACGGCACCGGTGACCGTTGCCGGAGCAATTGCCGTTGCCCAGGCTGGCGCCTTGGCCGGGCTGGTGTTGGCGCAGTTTAACCAGGAAGGCTCGCCGTTCATTATGCCCGGCTGGGGTGGCAATATGCTCGATATGCGCACCACGGTGCAACCCTACGCCGATCCCGACAAGCGTGTGGCGGTACCTGATTTCGTTCATTTCCTGCAGTTGCCCATGTTTGCCCTGGCCGGCTGCAGTGACTCCAAGACAGTTGATCAGCAGGCCGGTATTGAGGCGGCGATGACCTTAATGACCGACTCGCTGTGCGGCGGTAACATCGTGCACGATTTGGGATATCTGGAGAGTGGCCTGACCGGGTCACTGGCGCAACTGGTCATCTGTCACGAGGTACTGGGTTGGCTGGAACATTTCGTGCCGGGCGTGGAAATCAACGACGAGACGTTGGCCCTGGATCTGATCGATGAAATCGGCCCCGAGGGGCAGTATCTGGCTTGTGAGCACACGCTGCGTCACCACCGGGAACGTTGGTATCCTTCGCTGTTCGACCGCAACAACTACGACGGTTGGGCGGCTCGGGGCAGTAAGACGCTGTTAGAGCGCAGTATGGAGCGGGTGAGCAAGATTCTTGCCGACCACAGAGTCGATCCGCTGCCGGTCGACGTAGCCCGGGAGGTGCATGCAGTGGTGGAACGGGCTGCCGCCCGGAACGGCCAAATAAGTGCCTGAGCGTTCAGTCTGCCGGTTGGCACAACCGGCGAGAGCTGGGGCTGCCTTTAACAGAGCCGCCCAACGATATCAGCCCGTCATCCGGCCTGCGTGCTGGCGATCAACTCCAATAGCACCATCAAGGCGGTGACCCCACCGGTCACGTTGCGCTGTTTGACATAGATCCATAGCGCCAGCACGACACGCACCATCGGGAGCAGCGCCAAAACCAAGATGCCGGCACTCATAACCAGCATGCCGAGCTCTGTATGGTTCATTTGAAGATGATGGAGATCGAGAAGCGTAAGTGCGGAGGCGCCCGGGATCGTCAGTGTGGCGGAGATCAGAAAGGTGTAGATAAAACCGGCGATCATCAGGCTGAGACCGGCCAGCGACATGTAAACCGAAACTCGCTGCGATTTGTGGGCCAGTTCGTCCCTGGGTTCTTGGATGATGGAGGGTATTTCTTGACTTACGTCGTTGTGTTTCTCTTGATCAACCATGAAGCCCTCTGAGCAACATTTGAATGCCCATCAGAATCAACAGACCGATCAGACCGGTGCGCACGATCCCCACGCGTAGTCGCCTGAGAACGTAGACGCCGACCATGGCGCCCAGAAACACACCCAATGCTGTCGGCACGACGATCAATGGATGGACATCCCCACGGTTGTAATAGACAAAAATACTGGCGGCCGCGGTGATGCCGACCATGAAGTTACTGGTTGCGGTGGCAACACCAAGTGGAATATTCATAATGGTATACATCACCGGCACCTTCAAGAAGCCGCCGCCGACTCCCAGCAGGCCCGACAGCATCCCGGCAATGCCTGTCAACCCCATTCCAAATCCCCAATTCTGGACTTTGTAGTCGCTGGCGAAGAGGCGCTCGGGCACCTCTTGCCGGCGCTGGCCGAGCGTTTTGAAGATCGTGTAGCCCGCGGTCATAAAGACGGCGACGGCGAACAAGATGTTCAGAGCCTGCTCGCTCACCCGGCCGGCCAACCAGCTGCCGGCGATGGCCCCGGCTGCCGTCGCCAACTCCAGACGCAACCCCAAGCCGATGTCGCCGCCGCGCCCGCGTGGTGCGACGGCACCCACTCCGGCCGAGGTGGCGATTACACCCATTAAGCTGGTGCCAACTGCTACCCGCATGGGCACATCAAACAGGAGTGTCAGAGCCGGAACGAGGAAAATACCGCCGCCAATTCCCAAAAGGGCTCCAAGAATGCCGGCGAGCAGGCCCGATGCAGCCAAAGCCAGAAAGGTCAAAACATTTGCCTCCTCAGCCCAGTGCCAGAAAACGATACCATTCGGCCAGATCGACCTTGAGGTCTTGGTAGCGGGATTGCAGCGCCGCGTATAGCTCGGCGTTTTCAATGGCCAGAGCCACCAGCCCGGCGATCGAGGTCAAAGAATTGGTGGCCACAGGTCCAAAATGGCGCGGTCGGGCCGAATAGGCGCGCATCACTCCCAAGATGCGGTCCTTGAGAAGCACCGGAACGACCAGAACCGAACGTATCCCTTCCCTGGCTGCCTCTTCGGCGTATTCATATTGCGGACTTTCTTGGACGTCGTAGATGACGACAGTTTCTCCCTTTAGTGCCCTACGGTCGACTTGGCTTTTGCCAACGTGAATGGCACCTTTGGACAGGTATTCCTCGCTCAGACCCTGGGCGGCTATCAAGGTCAATGTCTGTTTCTTTTTGTCGAGCAAGCGGAAGGAGGCCGCTTTGAGTCCCATCTCGGTCACTGTGGCCGCCATAACGCGCTGCAACATAGGCTTCAGCTCCAACGATGAATTCAGCGCCTCGGCAATGCGGAAGAGACTGGAGTGCAGGCGCATTTTTTCCAGCGCCAACGCGCCGATGTCGCCCATTGTGTCCAGCAGCAAAACATCTTCAGGCAGCAATGCAGCAACGTCGTCAACGTAGACACGCAAAACGCCGATGGCGCGGCCACGCACGTGCAGGGGGACTGCCAGCATCCCGCGCAACCCTTCATCTTGGGCCGCTTCGGGATACTGGAAACCGGGATCGAGGGTGACGTCGGGAATAATGACCACTTCACCGTCCAGCACACGTTGATCGATCTGGCTGCTGGCGAGTTCGACCGGTCCTTTCTCCATATAGGACTCGCTCAGTCCGACGGCTCCGGCAGGGAGCAATTCGTCGCCGTCAGGGTTGAGGAGGCGCAGTAATGCGCCCCGGGCGCCCAAGCTTGACACAACCTGAGTGAGCAGCCCCTGGATGACTTGTGACTCATCGAGAGCGCCACTCAGAACGTGGGCTGTCTTTCTGAGGGCACCCAATTGTCGGAAAACGTCAGATTTATTTTCCATAATCACCCTCGCATCTAACACAAAAGACGACTGTTGGACCGGACTGATTATCTGGCAGGCATTATACACTTATTACCGGCTGGCTGCCACAAGCAGAAAGCGGAAACGCTCGAGGAAGGGCACCTGGCAGCGGACACAACGTGAATGATTGCCCAGAGGAACGGAAAAGGTTGGCTGCGTTGGAGTTACTTGCTCGAATTCAGCGAAGACGATTGTGAGGTGGCCTTCAAATACAGGGTGATGGTCGTCCCTTCACCCAAGACCGATTCAATCGAAAGCCGTCCACCGAACAATTGGGCACGTTCCGCCATCCCGGCCAGACCGAGGTGCTCCTGTCGCATCAAGGTCTGTAGATCAGGTACCTTAAAGCCGGGGCCATTGTCCTCTACCGTCAACAGGATGCCCCAATCCTCAAAATACAGGGTGACATTTATCTTCGAAGCGTCGGCAGCATGTTTGCGTACGTTGGTCATCGCTTCCTGAGCGATACGAAAAGCGGTCAATTCAACCTCGGGCGGCAGGTAGCGCTCGTGGCCAACGATCTCACAATGGACGATGGCAGCCGGCATCAAATCGGCCAACTGGTCGCTCAACGCCTGGACGGCGGACGGCAGGCCAAGATCTTCCAGGATGAATGGGCGCAGGTCATTGCTCATGCGGCGAACGGCGGCCAGGGTATGGCTGGCAATATTGTTCAACTCCTTCAACCGTTGGGCGGCGACCGACGGATCTTTGTTCAGATCATTCTGACACAGCTCAAGACGCTGGACCAATCCGACCAGTTCCTGGACCGTCTCATCGTGCAGGTCGCGCGACAGCCGTTTGCGCTCTTCTTCCTGGCTGCGCAATATCTGAATGGCGTAGTCGCGCAATCTGGCCTGTTGCTGAGCCAGGCGAGTGACCATCCGGTTGGTGGCTCGGATGAACGTCCGTACCTCGCGCGGGCCGACGACCTTCAAGGGCCGGAAGGGTTCGCCCAACGACACGCGACTGGTTTCAGTCGCCAGGGCGGCCAGTGGGCGCGTCACACGGTCGATGTTGCGCAGTATGAACAATGCCGCCAGGCCAATTACGACTACCACCAGCACGACGACAGCCAACAAATAGGGCAGGGCGGGACTGAGCAAGTTGATCCACGGCTCGTTGGTGGCCAGGCCCCACGAGGTGCCTGGGATCGGGGCGTAGGCGGTCACCGTGCGGCGGCCGGTTTCCCGCGAGGTGTGTAGAATACTCGTGGGCTTGCCTGCAGCTATCAATTGGTTGAGGATATCCTGTTCCGGGACCGGCTGGCCGATTCGGCCGGCATCAGAGAAATAGATGATATTGCCCTGGTCGTCGAACAGAAACGTCTGCGCCCCTTGCGGCGTCTGCAACAGGCTGAATGTGTCGGTCCAGGGCTGCTGTTCGAGGAAGAAGACACCGCCCAAAGCGCCGCCAAACTGCCCGTCAATTTCCACCGGGACGGCGATGACGACCGCACTGCGACCTGAGGGGACTTCCTGCAGCACTGTCGAGTAGACCGGTTGCCCGGTTGCCGCCAGTTGCTGGAAATAGTCGCGGAAGGAATAGTTCAGGCCCGTTCTGGCCTCCTGTCCGGGCGTGTTAGCGACCGCTACCCCCTCCCTATTGAGGAAGGTGACGCCGCCCTGAAAGGGTGTCAGGTAGGGCGCCAGGCGGCACAGGGTCTGTTGCAGGTCAGTTGATTTGGGCGTCTCGGCCAGGTCAACCGCGGTGGCTTCAAGTAAATGGCGGTAGTTGTCCAGGTCGCCGGCGACACTGGCTGCCGCAATCTGCACCGAGGCAGCATTGCGACCCAGGACCAGGTCGAGGGTCACTTTCTGGATGGCGTAGGCAGCCACGCCGATCGTAACAATGCCCAAGGCGATGATGGGCAGTAGCGTGGCGACAAAAATCTGTTGTCGAATGGAAAACTGATTCATGGTGACCCTGCACAAAAGGTGAAATCCCGCCGGGTGGGGTCCGGCGTACTACCGGCGGGTGTTTTCTAGCCCGTCCCGACAAGGGCGCGGCAGAGGATTGTGTCAGTCAATCCAGTCTTTATCACGCGCGTAGGCTACCGCTTCAATGCGATTCCTCACGTCCAATTTACCGAATATGTTGCGCAAGTGAACCTGAACTGTGTGGGGGCTGATGCAAAGCCGTTCGCCGACTTCCTTGTTGGTCTTGCCGTAGGCGACCGCTCGCAACACCTCGAGTTCGCGCTCGGTAAGGCCCTCCTCGATGTCCTCACTGAAAAAGGCTTGCCGGTGCTTAAGGCGGTTGACCACTTTGCCGGCTACTTGCGGGTCCAGGACCGTTTCTCCGGCCTGGACGGCGTTGATTGCCCGCAGCAGGCCTTGGGTGCCCACCGTTTTCAGCAGATAGCCATTGGCGCCGGCGTCCAGCAACGGGAACACATAGTGATCTTCCTTGTGGGCCGACAGGATGAGGACTTTCACACCCGGATGGCGGGCTTTGATGGCCTTGGTGGCCTCAATACCGTTGAGTTCCGGCATACGTACGTCCATCACCACCACGTCCGGCCTCAGTTCGCTGACCATACGCACGGCTTCGGTCCCGTTTTCGGCCTCGCCGACTACCTGAATATGATCGGCTTGCTCCAGAATTTGCCGGGTTCCCTGGCGCACAATCTTGTGATCTTCAGCCAACAAAACCCTGATCACATTCATAGCGAACCTCCTCCCAAAAACGTCCCGATGGCCAACGGAAAAACACATTCCACGTGTGCTGGATTGTAGGAGTGCGACGAAACGTGGAACGCAGCGACCAAGGAATGTAAAGAGCCACTAATTGATTTGTAGTAGTGCCAGACTACTCAAAACAAGTATCCGATTACCACTAAGGGCCGATGTCAGGCGGTCGGTGGCGTGATATACTAAAAGGTGGGTGAATAACTGCCACACAGGGGCGGGTGATTCCCACGGTCAGTATTTTAGCGCCTTTCCACCTGGATTTCAAGTCCCCGGCCTGTGCCACGTTACTCCCCACTGTTTTCCATAGTCCAAGCTGTCTTTTTTATGAAGGAGAAATGAAAAATGGATTTCCGTCTGACAGAGGAACAAGAACTTTTGGTGAAAAGCCTGGCCGAATTGTTGCAGCGCGACGTGCCGGAGAGCTATCTGCAAGAGATCGACGAGAAGCACGAATTCCCGCACAAAGCGTGGAAGGTTCTGGCCGACAACGATTATCTGGGGCTGGGCATCCCGGAGAAATATGGCGGCACGCCGACCGACGTAACAACCTTGATGCTGGTCGCAGAGACCATGGGCAAGTACGCCTGGGATCTGGCCGCGGTCTACTCGTTGGGCATAATCACCATTCGCGACATCGAGCAGTTCGGATCCGAAGAGCAGAAAGAACTAATCCTGGGCGGCTTCGTCAAGGGCGGGTTGCCGGCGGCGTTGGGCATCAGTGAGCCGCAAGCAGGGTCGGATGCGTCCGGTCTCAAGACGACGGCTGTGCTGGACGGCGATCAATGGATCATCAATGGGCAGAAAATCTACTGCACCATGTCCAACGTGGCCGACTATATCTTACTGATGGCGCGTGACCCCGAAGTGGAAAACCCGTACGCCGGCATGCACATGCTGCTTCTGCCGACGGATGCCCCGGGTGTGCGCATCAACCCTCTCAACAAGATGGCCTGGTGGACGATTCCTACCTGCGAGGTATTCCTGGACGATGTGCGTCTGCCTAAGGACGCCTTGATCGGCAAGCCGCACAATGGTTGGAAGCAGTTGATGGCCAACTTCGAGGTCGAGCGTGTGGCGTTGTGTGGGGCGTGCGTGGGTGGTGCCCAGGCGGCTTTGGATGATGCCGCCACGTTCGCCAACCAACGGGTGCAGTTTGGCCGGCCGATCGGTAAGTTCCAGTTGATCCAGGAGAAGCTGGTGCAGATGGCCATCAAGGTCGAAAACATGCGCAACTACACGTACAAAGTGGCCTGGATGATGGACAATGACATTCCGGTGCGGTTGGAACACGCGATGCTCAAGTACTACGTCTCGCGAGCCTCCCAGGAAGTCATTGATGACGCAATGCAGATCTTTGGTGGTATGGGCATCATGATGGATCATCGCATCCAGCGGCTGTGGCGCAACAACCGTATTATGCGCATCGGCGGCGGCACCGATGAGATCATGATCAACATCGCCGGTCCACAGCTTCTGGCGTTGTACAAATAGGTTCTGCATTAACGGCACTTTCGATTTAAACCCTGTAGAATTAAGGAGGCAATAAGGAATATGG
>CAZHBM010000180.1:0-7699 GCA_964529945.1 uncultured Anaerolineales bacterium
GATGTTATAAGCTTTGATGATGAGGCTGGCATGGATACCTTTAGGCATTCAAGCAGCCATGTGATGGCCCTGGCTGTTAAAAGGCTGTATCCAAAGGTAAAAATCACTATCGGCCCTAACATTGAAGATGGATTCTACTACGATTTTGACCTGCCGCGCTCGCTGACCCCGGATGATTTGGAGGTGATCGAACGCCGGATGAAGGAAATCATCGCCGCCGATCACAAATTTTTCTGTCGCGAGGTCTCTCCCGACGAAGCCCGCCGCCTGTTTGCCGACCAGCCCTATAAGCTGGAGCTGATCGACGGCCTGGTTGGTGGCAACCTGGACGAGGACGGCGAAGCGGCGACGGATGGCGACGGTGAGGAAAAGATCTCGGCCCTGATGACCACCTATCGCCACGACACCTTCGAGGATTTGTGTCGCGGTCCGCACGTTGAACGCACGGGCGAGATCAATCCCGATGCCGTCAAGCTGCTCAAAGTCGCCGGCGCCTACTGGCGCGGCGACGAGCGCAATCCTATGTTGCAGCGCATCTACGGCACGGCCTGGGAGACGGCTGAACAACTGAAAGACTATTTGGTCCGCCTCGAGGAGGCCGAGAAGCGCGATCATCGCCGCCTTGGCGCCCAACTCGATCTATTCAGCATCCACCCCGAGCAGTTAGGACCGGGCCTCATTTTGTGGCATCCCAAAGGGGCGTTGATTCGCCATCTGGCCGAGTCCTTCTGCAAGACGGAACACCTGGCCAATGGGTACGACCTGGTGGTCTCGCCGCACATCGGCAAGAGCACGTTGTGGGAGACCAGCGGCCATCTCGGCTTCTACCAGGACAGCATGTACTCACCCATGGATATCGACGGCCAGGAGTATTTCATCAAGCCGATGAACTGCCCGTTCCATATCCTGATCTACAAGAACTCACTGCGCAGCTACCGCGACCTGCCGCTGCGTTACGCGGAATGGGGCACCGTATACCGCTACGAACGCGGCGGCGTCTTGCACGGCTTGTTGCGCGTGCGGGGATTCACACAAGATGATGCCCACCACTTCTGCCGCCCGGACCAAATGCCGGCCGAGATCGACTTCACGCTGAATTTCTGCCTGCACATCTTGCGTTCCTTCGGCTTCACCGACTTCAACGCCTATCTCAGCACGCGTCCCGCAAAAGGGAAGGCGGTCGGCGACCCCGAGCAATGGCGGGTGGCCGAAGCCGCTCTGGAAGCCTCCTTGAAGAGGGCCGGACTGCCCTACGACTTCGACGAAGGCGGCGGCGCTTTCTACGGGCCGAAGATTGACGTGAAGATCAAGGATGCCATTGGACGAGAGTGGCAATTGTCTACCATTCAGTTCGATTTCAACGAAGCCGAGCGCTTCGACCTGACCTACATCGGCGAGGATGGGCAGACCCACCGGCCCTACATGGTTCACCGGGCGCTGCTGGGAAGTATGGAACGTTTCTTCGGCATCCTGACCGAACATTACGGTGGTGCCTTCCCGGTTTGGCTGGCGCCTGTCCAGGCTATTTTGATCCCCATTGCCGACCGGCATGTGACCTACGCCGACGACGTGGCCGCTCGCCTGAAGCAGGCCGGCCTGCGCGTTCAGGTTGACGACAGCAACGACCGGATGCGCAACAAGATTCGCAAGGCCCAAGAGCAAAAAATCCCTTACATGCTCATCGTAGGCGACAAAGAAGCCGAGGCCGATAAGGTTGCCGTGCGGCTGCGGACGAACGAGGATTTGGGACCCACGCCGGTAGACGAATTTGTGGCTATGGCCGAGTCGGCCGTCGCCGAGAAACGCGAATTGTAGAAACCGGCGGCTCAACCACCACCTGAGACGGGTGGGCCACCAAAGAGGATCAGAAACAGGCCGGGGCATCTTGATTGCGCCGGCCACAGTTGATTGGATTTACCTTCGGAGACGTATATGGACATCGGTTCAATCCGGCACGTAGATATAGAAAATGAAATGAAGGTGGCGTATCTGGATTACGCCATGAGCGTCATCGTGTCTCGCGCTTTGCCTGACGCCCGGGACGGATTGAAACCGGTCCACCGGCGCATCCTGTACGCGATGCACGATATGGGTATTCGGGCCAACTCAGCCTACAAGAAGAGCGCCCGTATCGTCGGCGAAGTGTTGGGCAAGTACCACCCCCACGGAGACAGCGCCGTCTACGACAGCATGGTCCGCATGGCGCAAGACTTTTCCATGCGTTACCCGTTGGTCGATGGGCAGGGCAACTTCGGTTCCGTCGACGGCGACAGCCCGGCTGCCATGCGTTACACCGAAGCACGACTGGCCGCCATCGCCGAGGAAATGCTGGCCGACATTGACAAGGACACCGTTGACTGGGCCGAAAACTTCGACACCACGCTGGAAGAACCGCAGGTCCTGCCGGCCCGCCTGCCCAATCTGCTGCTCAATGGGGCGTCGGGCATCGCCGTGGGAATGGCTACCAACATCCCACCTCACAACTTAAACGAAATATGCGACGCCATCTCGTACCTGGTTGACAACTACGACGACCAAGACAACGTCTCCGCCGATGACTTGATGCGTTTCGTCAAAGGGCCGGACTTCCCCACCGGCGGCCTGATCATCGGGCGAAGCGGCATCGAAGCCGCCTATGGCACCGGCAAAGGGCGCGTCGTGATGCGTGCAGTGGCCCGTATCGAAGAAATGAAAGCCAACCGTTATCGCATCGTGATCAGCGAGCTGCCTTACCAGGTCAATAAGGCCAGCCTGATTGAAAAGATGGCCGATCTGGTGCGTACCGAGCGCTTGAAAGACATTTCCGATTTACGCGACGAGAGCGATCGCCACGGTATGTCGATTGTTATCGAACTCAAACGCGGCGCCCAACCCAACCGGGTGCTCAATCGGCTTTACAAATATACACCGCTGCAGAGCACGTTCGGCGTCAACATGTTGGCTTTGGTGGATGGCGAACCACGCATTCTACCTCTCAAGCGGGCATTGCTGGCCTACATCGAGCATCGCCAATTGGTGATCGTCCGGCGCACCGAGTATGAGTTGGCACGCGCAAGACAACGGGCGCACATTTTGGAGGGGCTGCGTATCGCGCTCAACAATCTGGACGCCGTGATAAACACCATCCGCCAATCGGAAAGCGCCGAACACGCCCGCGTTCGCCTGATGGAGCGTTTTGGGCTGACCGAGGTCCAGGCTCAGGCGATTCTGGACATGCAACTGCGGCGCCTGGCGGCATTGGAACGACAGAAAATCGAAGATGAATACGCTCAATTGGTCGAAACCATCGCCTACCTGGAAGACCTGTTAGCCAACCCGCACAAAATTCTGGGACTGATCCAGGAAGACCTGCAGTACCTGAAAGAAAAATATGGCGACGACCGGCGCACTCAGATAATGGTTGACGCGACGGAAGACATCGACGAAGAGGACCTGGTCGCCCGAGAGGAAGTGCTCATATCGGTAACGCAGGTCGGGTACGTCAAGCGTGTCCCCACCAACACCTACCGCGCCCAGTTGCGTGGCGGCAGGGGGGTGACCGGTATGGCCACGCGCGAAGAGGACGCGGTGCAATTTCTGTTCACCGCTAACACATTGGACACTATTCTGTACTTTACCGACCGGGGCAAAGTCTACTCAGAAAAGGCTTATCGCGTGCCCGATTCCAGTCGCACGGCCAAGGGCATACCGCTCATCAATCTGATCAACATTGCCCCCGAAGAGAAAGTGACTGCCGTTGTCGTCGTGCCGGACTTCAACAAGGGCGAATTCCTGACCATGTTGACCCAGCACGGCAGAATCAAGCGAGTTGACCTGTCTGAATTTGAATCTGTTCGCCCTAGCGGATTGATCGCCGCCAACCTCCGGGGAGGCGACAAACTTGGGTGGGTCAAACTCACGAGCGGTCACGACGACGTCATCGTCGTGACCCGGATGGGTCAAGCCATCCGGTTCCGAGAGACCGACGTGAGAACGATGGGGAGAGTCGCCGGTGGTGTTATGGCCCTCAAACTGGCGGCCAACGATTTGGTCACCGGTATGGACGTCCTGGACGGCAGCACGCAGGACTTGTTGGTGGTCACGTCCAAGGGCTTCGCCAAACGAACGCCGCTGTCCCAGTATTCGACCCAATCGCGTTATGGCAGTGGAGTCAGGACTCTGAACAAAAAAGGGATGAATGTGACCGGTCCGGTCAGTTCGGTGCGGGCGGTCACTGAGGAAGACGAAATTGCGCTCATTTCTTGCGAGGGCATGGTGTTGCGCACCCACGTCAAACAAATCCCCAGGCTGGGCCGCAGCACACGCGGCGCCACGTGTATGCGGATGCGCGAGGGAGACAGCGTGGCTGCCCTGGCGCTGCTAAACCCCAAGGAAGTGCGCGAGCCGGTCGATCTGGCTGCCGGTTCGGCCAATGACGAGGCTTAGGCCGGCCTCGGGCATGTCTCATTTTCCTGGTAGATAGCCAAAAGAGGCGGCTGGTGTTATCTCTCTATATTTCCAGTGGGTGTGGGGCTTTCGACCCACTAGAAATGAGAAATGCTGCAGTGTGTGGGCGGGCTGTCAGGAACTTACTTCGCAGCCAAGCTCGGGCTCGGTCCAATTTCTCCAGCAAAAAATTGGGGACACACCCGCCTCCTCAGGTACGGCGTTTGCCGGCAAAGGGGTGAGGCATACCTTGCCGGCGGACGCGCCGGTATAACTCGCGCAATTGCGGGCTGCTGAGTTGTTTCCCGTCCTCGAAATATTGGATGGCCACCTGGCCGATAGCCACCGTGCTGAGCCAGGCCAGAATGGCCGATATAATCCATCCCGGCCCGGGGATAAATTTTGCCAGCGCGCCGCCCAGATAACGCAGCAGGGCGCCGCCGGCCATAGCGGCGATCAGCTCACGCGCCCGTTCGGTGGTCATCGCCTCGCCATAGATAGCCGCGATGCGCAATACCAGCCGTACCTGGCCGACCATTAGCAAGGGAATCGCCAGCCCCGGAATCGGCTCCACGCCGATAATGGCGTTGACAATCGCCGAGTTGCGCACGACACGCCCGGCAGCCAAATTCCGGAAGGCCGGCAACGCGCGACCGATGGCCACCGCGATTCCGGGATCGGCTCCAAAAATGGCCGGAATCAACTGCGTCGTCACGCCGTGCCCGCGCTTTGCGGAAATTGGAAAAACTTCCACACCTCCTAGTCGCCGGCGAGCGTCACTGATTACTTTGTCTCGATCTTTCTTGACCAGATCGATCTTGTTCAGAGCCACAATCACCGGTCGCTGCAAAGAGGTCAACCGCAAGTACAGGTCGCGGTCAGCCTGGCGGATTCCAGCGGCTGCATCCAGCACCAGCAGGATCACCGCCGCGGCCTCGGCCGCCTCGAGAGCCAGAAGCGCCCTATCGACTCCATCAACCTCCCCGAATCCGGGCGTATCGATCAGGATAAACGGCCCCAGCCAATCCGCCTGAAGCGATTGGGTGGTACCGGGCACCGCCGAAACGGAAGCCGCCTGCCGGCCTTCGAGCAAGTTGAACAGGGTGCTCTTACCGGCATTCACCGGGCCAACGATTGCCAGTCGCAGCTCGGTCTCTTCCTCGACCTGGCGCCGCATATCCTCCCATTCGAGGGCGGAAAGAAAGCGCTGCAGGTCCGTCAAACTGGAAGGCATACGCATAAAATTCACACCCCTGACGGCGGCCGGGCTGCCGCTACAGCCAAAGGCGGAACCCGGTAGAATGATCGGCCACAATCGTAAGCCGGCCAAAGCTGGACTTGAGGTCCATTCCGAATTATACTTACTGCCGTTAGTCGATCATATGTTTTGTCCCGGTTCATCTAATCCTCAACCTTGTCTCCTGGAGCCAACCAAGTGGAAACGGGCACATCATAGCACAGAATGACGGCCCAGGGAATTGAGATACAAGAACGCTTCGGCGATATGCACGAGACACAACTAGACCCCATCCCCAAGCAACCGGCGAATGCCCGACACCCGGTCGCCGATGAAGCCGGCAAACACGAGGTTGGCGGCAAAAACAATCGCGTCTGGCGCTGGCATCTGCTGGCCGTCGCGCTCTATTTAGTGTTGGCGATCGCCCTGACGTGGCCCACCATTACTCACCTGGCGACTTTTCTTCCCGGTGACGGGGGCGACGATCCCGCCATCGCCTGGAACCTGTGGTGGGTGAAATATGCGCTGCTCAATCTGCAAACCAACCCGCTGCATACCATCTATATGTTTTACCCCATCGGCATAAACCTGGCCTTCTACACCCTGACGACCCTCAACGCCCTTACCGCTTTACCGCTCACGCTCAACCTGGGAGTCGTCTGCGCCAGCAATCTGCATTTGCTGTTCACTTTTGTGGTCGCCGGTTACGGCACCTTCCTGCTGGCCCGGCAGCAACTATTTCGACGAGCCGAAAACAACGCCTCTGCCCTGCCCATGACGGCAGCGATTTTGGCCGGCGTTATCTATGCCTTCGCCAGTAACCGGCTTTTCTACGTCTCGCTCGGCCAGTTCAACATCGCCAGCACGCACTGGATTCCATTCTTTCTTTTATTCCTGACCAAATTCCGCCAGCAGCCCACGTCCCTGCGCTGGCCGGCGATGGCCGCCCTGTTCCTGGTAATGCAGGCCTGGGCCGAAATGACCTACGCCTCCTTTCTGATCATTTTCGCGGCCGTCTACCTGGCCTGGAACCTTGCCGTTGATTTGATGCCCCCTGCCCTCCGCAGCAGCCGCCAACCGGGGCGGTTCCATAGCAGGCCCTTAACCGGCAAACACCAGCTTTGGGGCTTGATCCGCGGCCTGGTTGTTCTTGGCGGCCTGTTCCTGATTGGCATCGCTCCCTTGTTGGCGGCGATGCTGCCTGACATGCAGAGCCAGGGAGATTTCTGGGTGCAGGGCAGTGGTTTTGCCGAATCGTTCTCCGCCGACCTGGCCGGTTTTGTGCTGCCGACCATCCGGCACCCGTGGCTTGGTAACCTGGTTACCCAAACCCACATCGGTGGCTACGACAAGGGACAGCACATCTTCCTGGGGCTGACGCTCCTCGCCTTGGCGTTGATTGGCGTCTTTACCGGACTGCGCTCCGGCTCCGGCCGGCGCAAGGGCATTTTCGGCTTCTGGTTGCTGGCGGCGCTTCTGTTTGCCTGGCTATCTCTGGGGCCGTCGCTGCAAATCAACGGGGCTGTGACACACATTCCGGGGCCCTTCGTCATCACCCAGAAACTGCCCTTCTTCAAGGGCAATCGTTACCCCAGTCGCTACAGCGTTTTGCTGGTGTTGTCCCTGAGTATACTGGCGGCGCAAGGCGCATATTGGCTGAGCCGGCAGGCAGTCAAGCGCACCGGCCGGGCACAGGCGACGGCCTGGGGCGTTCGCGTGACCGGCCTGCTGGGCCTGCTGTTTGTCTTCGAGCATCTGGCCATCCCATTGCCGCAATCCGACATGCGCGCCCCGGCCATCTACCGGACGCTAATTGCGCCCGCCGGGCAGGTGGCAGACACGCTGCTGGACATTCCTCTGGCCTGGCGAAACGGGTTCCGGATCACCGGTCCCATACATCCCGGGTTTATGTTCGGCCAATTCTACCAAACCGTCCATCAGCGGCCTTTGCTCCAGGGAAACACCAGCCGCAACCCTGAGTTCAAGTTCCAGTATTTCACCGAAGCGCCGGTCATCAATTCTATCCTGGCGTTGGAA
>CAZHBM010000181.1:0-7677 GCA_964529945.1 uncultured Anaerolineales bacterium
GGGTGGAAAGCTTTCCACCCACAAAAAACACCACGGATAAAACCATACCGGCTCACAAAATTATCTTCCAAGAAGATGGAACACATACGAACACCATATTCTCGGGTTTGTTTGCCCTGGAATCGAGTGTCATGAAGGAACGCTTACTCAGCCTGATAATCTACGGCCTGACCTCGCTGATCGGTCTGGTCGCCTTCTTCTACCCTTTTTTCCTGCCGGCTATCGCCCAGTCGCCCCAGTTGGCCATCAGTCAGGGACACGCCCAGGACGCTCCCTTGTTGCTGACCTTGTTGGTGGGGCTGTGCCTGGCAGCCGTCTTGTTGGAGGTCCAGGTCCAGGCGGCCGGCGCCAAGCTTATCGCCTTGATCGGCATCCTGGTGTCCATCAACTCCATTCTGCGTTTCGTCGAAGTCGCCATACCTGCCCCTGGCGGATTCAGCCCCATCTTCTTTTTGATTGTGACCACCGGCTACGTCTACGGTGGAGGGTTCGGGTTTCTGATGGGCTCATTGACTCTGCTGGCTTCGGCCCTGATTACTGGTGGAGTTGGTCCCTGGCTGCCCTACCAGATGTACACCGCTGCCTGGATCGGGATGGCTGCGCCGCTGTGTCGGCCATTAGTACGCCTGCTGCGCGCCGAGGGCAAATGGGGGGAGGTCATCGTACTGGCCGTTTTTGGCGGCCTGAGCGGCTTGTTGTTTGGTTTGATCATCAACCTGTGGTTCTGGCCTTTCGCAGTCGGGACCTCCGACCAAATGTGGCAATCCGGCATCGGTTGGCTTGAGGGGGTCAAACGTTACCTGGTATTTTACGCCGCTACGTCGTTTGCCTGGGATATGATGCGCCTGGTTGGCAACGTGCTACTTACCCTGGCATTCGGCAAGGCTACTTTGCAGGCGCTGCGTCGTTTCCGGCGACGATTCATTTTCTCTTACCAACCCAATCAATCTTCTTCACTAGCATCCTCAGGAGAAGCGGCCAGCGGATGAACAGCAATTACCACACCTGGGCCTGGTTGGGCTGGATGGCCGGCATGTTGGTGGTGTTTTCCGCCACCCGCAACCCCATTTACCTATGTCTGGCTCTATTGGTCGCTTTTATTATTCTGCGCGTGATGCGTCCGCTGGCGCAGCCGGCCCCTATGCCGGTGTCGCCTTTGACCTTTGGCCTTATCGTGATTCCCTTGTCTGTTTTCGTCAACGGCGCTTTCGTGCACCTGGGACGCCACGCGCTTTTCACCTTACCAGCCTGGTTGCCGATGGTCGGCGGCGCCATCACGTTGGAGGCAATCGCCTACGGTTTCCTGAACGGTGTCAAGCTGACCGGAATCTTCGCCACCTTTTTCGTGCTCAACCAGATGCTGCCGGTGCGCTCGCTGGTGCGTCTCATTCCACGTGCCTTTTACCAGGTGGCGGTCGTGATCTCTATCGCCGTCACCTATGTACCGACGACCTTGCGCCAGTTCCAACAGATTCGCGAAGCCCAGGCCATCCGCGGTCACCGGCTGCGTGGATGGCGCGATTGGCTGCCACTCTTCGTGCCGCTGCTGGTGGGCGGGCTCGAACGGGCATTGCAACTGGCGGAAGCGATGATCGCGCGCGGGTTCGCCAGCGCCGGTGAGCCGGTGCACGACACCGGCACCCGGTTGGTGATGATCCAGGGACTGATTGCCTTGTTGGTCGGGTGGTTGCTGCGGCTGCTGTGGGGCCAGGACCTGCTTGGCCTGACCTTGATGGTCTTCGGGTTTCTGCTGATCGCCGTCGCGCTGTACGTCGTGGGGCGACGCGTCACACACACCACCTACCGGCAGGAAAGGTGGCTCAGCCGCGACACAGTCATCGTGACCGGCGCGGGGTTGGCGGCCGCC
The DNA here is from genome assembly GCA_964529945.1 of uncultured Anaerolineales bacterium. Lineage (GTDB taxonomy): Bacteria > Chloroflexota > Anaerolineae > 4572-78 > NAK82 > CAZHBM01. Next base: position 1,868 of record CAZHBM010000181.1, read on the forward strand.
GTATTCCTGTTTTCGATACCCGGCATGGATCGGACCAGCATATTCTACTATCCCTACCCGAGCCTGACGGTGCCCGGATTCCAACTCGGGCCGGGATTGGTCATTTTGTGCCTGGCTTTGCCGGCGGCCCTGCGCCCCACGCTGCCGGCGGTCGAAAGCGGCATTGAGGCAGAACCAGAACCTGCCGTCGCCTGGCGACAATGAACCGCCAGGCCAAACAAGGAGTCTTCTGTTGATTCGGTTCGATTTGGTTACATACAGTTACCCGGAAACTCTCGGTCCAGTTTTGTCTGACGTGAGCTTTGAGGTATCGGAAGGCACCCTGGCACTGGTCGTCGGGCCGTCAGGGTCTGGCAAATCAACGTTGCTGCGCTGCATCAACGGCCTGGTGCCACACTTCAATGGGGGTGACCTCTCGGGTGACATCCGCGTCAACGGCCTGAACCCGGTCGTGGCCACGCCGCAGGTGATGAGTCGTCACGTTGGCTTCGTCTTTCAGGATCCGGAAGCCCAGTTCGTGATGAACCAAGTCGAAGATGAGATCGCGTTCGCCCTGGAGAACGCGGCACTGCCGCGACAGGAAATGCGCCTGAGGGTTGAGGAAGTGCTGGATATGCTTGATCTGGCGCCGTTGCGCGAGCGTCGCCTGGAGACCCTCTCCGGTGGGGAGCGGCAGCGGGTCGCCATCGCCGCTGCACTGGCTTTCCGGCCCGCCATTCTGGTACTTGACGAACCCACTTCCCAATTAGATCCGCAGTCGGCGGAGGACGTGCTGCAAGCGCTGACGCGTTTGAATACTGACCTGGGATTGACCGTCGTGCTGGCCGAACACCGCCTCGAGCGTGTGCTGCCGTTTACCGATCAGATTATCAGCTTGTCCCAGCAGGCCGGCACGGCATCCACAGTCATTGCCGGCCCGACACAGACCGTTCTGCCGCAGGTTACGCTGGTACCACCACTGGTGGAAATCGCACGCGCCCTGGACTGGAAGCCTTTGCCGCTGACAATCAAGGAAGGCCTGCGCTTCAGCCGGCCTCTGCGCAGCCACCTTGCCGGTGCGCCGGCGACAACAGTCACTCCCTCACCACAAGTTGGTGAACAACCATTTTTGGAGACCCACAATTTGCACGTGACCTATGATAACAGGCCGGCACTGCGGGGTGTTGAGATCGAGGTCTATCCGGGCGAGCTGGTGGTGCTTATGGGGCGCAACGGTTCGGGCAAAACCACGCTTCTCAAGAGCCTGGTGAGCCTGGTACGCCCGCAGCGGGGACGGGTGTTGGTCGCCGGAGAAGATAACGCGGGCCTGGACGTGGCCCAAATATGCCGGCGCGTAGGCTATCTGCCACAAGACCCCAATGCGCTGCTTTTCGCCGATACCGTCCTGGACGAACTGCTTACCACGTTGGGCAATTACGGGCTTGATCAGACGACAGCGCCCATCCCGCCCCAAAGGCTACTCGAGGAGCTTGGGCTGGCGGCCAAAGCTGACCTGTATCCCCGCGATCTGAGCGCCGGCGAGCGGCAGCGCGTGGCGCTGGCCGCCATCACGGTGATGCAACCGGGAGGCTTGCTACTCGACGAACCTACCCGTGGATTGGACTATCTGGCCAAACAGACGCTGGTCCAGCTTCTCAAGCGTTGGCGTGATGCCGGTGCCGCCATATTGATGGTCACCCACGACGTGGAATTTGCCGCCCAGGCCGCCGACCGTGTCCTGCTGATGAGCCAGGGCGAGGTTATTGCCCAGGGATCGCCAAGCCAGGTCATGGGATCGTCACCGCTCTTTGCCCCCCAAATCGCCCGCCTATTCCCCAACACGGGCTGGCTGACCGCCGAGGACGCCCTGCAAGGGCTGGCATCGGCCGGCTAGCCGGCACAGTCTTTGGCACCGTTCCGTCCACCTCACCTTTGGTTTTCAGACGCTGCCCGTAACCGGCCAAAAGTTTTGACAGAAGCCGGCAACTATTGTATCTTTGACCTTGTCGTAGGAATGGAAAGACAGCTCACCTCTTCATTAGGACCCAACACCCCCATTCCTGTTGAGTCCCCGGCAACGAATCTGGCAACGTGTACCTTCGAGAGTGTTTCACCCGGCAATCTCGGCTGCGCGCGCCGAACGGGTCAGCGAGTGGCCAACGGTGGTCAAGCAGCCATCCACATAGATACAGCGACAACCTAACGGGAAGGACGATAAATTATGCCCAACAAACTCGACCAACTGTGTGTCAATACCATTCGCACGCTGAGCATCGACGGTGTGCAAAAGGCCAACTCCGGTCACCCCGGGCTGCCAATGGGGATGGCCGACGCAACCTACGTCTTGTGGAGCAAATTTCTCCGCCATAGCCCCAAAAATCCGGATTGGCCCAATCGCGACCGGTTCGTTTTGTCCGGCGGGCACGGTTCCATGCTTCTTTACAGCCTGCTGCACCTGACCGGTTACGACCTGCCGCTCGAGGAACTGCAACAGTTCCGCCAGTGGGGCAGCCACACGCCGGGACACCCCGAATACGGCCTGACCCCCGGCGTCGAGACTACCACCGGCCCGCTGGGGCAGGGGCTGGGCAATGCCGTCGGCATGGCCATTGCCGCCAAGGTCCTGGGAAGTATCTTCAACAAGCCGCGGTACCCGCTGATCGATCATTTCGTGTACGTCACCGCCGGAGATGGCGACCTGATGGAAGGCGTGGCCAGCGAAGCCGCCTCTTTGGCCGGCCATCTGGCACTCGACAACCTGATTCTGCTTTACGACGATAACGGAATCTCCATTGACGGGCCGACCAACCTTTCGTTCACCGAAGACCGGGCCGCCCGTTTCGCCGCCTATGGGTGGCAGGTGCAGCAGGTGGATGGTCACGATCGCGTGGCCATCGCGGCCGCGCTACAGGCCGCCCGCGAAGACAAAACCAGGCCGTCGATCATCTGCTGCCGCACCCACATTGGGTATGGCAGCCCGAATATGCAGGACACGGCCAAAGTGCACGGTTCGCCATTGGGTGAGGAAGAAGTTCGCCTCACCAAGGAAAACCTGGGATGGGGACCCGACGATCAGTTCCACATCCCTGACGACGTGCTGGCCTATTTCTGCCAGGCGATAGACAAGGGGCAACAAGCCGAAGCGGAATGGCAGGCCATGTTCGACCGCTATGCCCAAGAGTTCCCGGATTTGGCCAAATTGTGGCGCCAGGTCAAAAACGGGGAATTGCCGGAAGGCTGGGAGAAGGCGGTGCCCACATTCAAGCCGGAAGACGGCTCGATTGCCACCCGCTCCGCCTCGGGCAAGGTACTCAACGCGCTGGCCCCCGTTCTCCCGACCTTGATTGGTGGTTCGGCCGACCTGACTCCGTCGAACAACACCGAGCTCAAAGGTTACCCGTGGCTGGAGCCCGGCAACTTTGACGGGCGCAACATCCATTTTGGCGTCCGCGAGCACGCCATGGGTTCGATACTCAACGGTATGACCCTATATGGAGGAGTATTTGCTTACGGCGGCACGTTCCTGGTCTTCTCCGATTATATGCGCCCGGCCGTTCGTCTGGCAGCCTTGATGGAAATCCCGGTCACTTTTGTCTTCACCCACGATAGCATCGGATTGGGAGAAGACGGGCCTACCCACCAGCCGGTGGAGCATCTGCCGGCATTACGCGTCATCCCGCACCTGACCGTCATCCGCCCGGCCGATGCCCAGGAAACGGCCGAGGCCTGGAAATATGTGCTTCAACACCGGACGGGACCCGTGGCGCTGGCCCTCAGCCGCCAAAAACTGCCTGTCTACGACCGCTCGGCGGCCCAAGGGGACGTCAGCCGGGGGGCATATGTCCTGCTCGATAGTGATGGCACGCCCGACATTATCCTGATTGGCACCGGTTCCGAGGTAGAGCTGGTTCTGGCAGCCGGCAAGGAGTTGGAGAAGCAAGGTCTCAAGGTCCGCGTCGTCTCGATGCCAAGCTGGGAAATTTTCGACGCCCAGCCGGCGGAATATCGCCGACAGGTCTTGCCGCCCCAGGTCAAAGCTCGGCTGGCTGTGGAAGCTTCGGTGCCTATGGGTTGGGAACGCTACGTCGGTAGCGACGGCGACGTCATCGGCTTGAACCGCTTTGGGGCTTCGGCGCCATACAAAACCGTGATGAAGGAGCTGGGCTTCAGCGTCGATAACGTTGTCCAGCGTGCCCTGGCCCTGGTCAAATCCAGCCGCTAAGGGAATCGAGTGATTAGAATAGGAGTTTCCTGGATGCACACGACTGGGAAACTCTTATTCTAACAGGAACGGAGAAACGCCCGTGAATTTGAAGAAGGAATCTTCGGTACGAGCTGTTGATTTTGTTCAGAACGGGATGGTGGTCGGACTGGGCACCGGGTCCACGACAGCCTACGCCATCGATGAGTTGGGCGCGCGCATAAGCGATGGCCGACTGAAGAACATCATCGGCGTGCCCACCTCGGTGGACACCGTGAAGCGCGCCCAAAAAGTGGGTATTCCCTTGTCCACCCTGCCCGAGAACCCCGTCCTCGACCTGGTGATTGATGGGGCCGATGAGGTCGACCCCGAACTGGATCTTATCAAGGGTCTGGGTGGCGCCCTGCTACGGGAGAAGATTGTGGAAACAGCTGCTCGACGGTTTGTGGTGGTCGTCGACGACTCCAAGCTGGTGCAGAAGCTGGGAACCCGCGGGCCTTTGCCGGTCGAAGTGACCCAATTTGCATGGGAGATCCAGGCCGTCTGGCTGGAAACGCTGGGATGCAAGGCCGAACAGCGTGTTGAGGCCGATGGCTCACCCTACATCACGGACAACGGTAACTACATCATTCACTGTACTTTCCCGGATGGAATCGCCGACAAGGCCAAACTGGCCGAGGTGCTCATCCACCGCCCGGGACTCTTGGAGCACGGGCTGTTCCTTGGGATGGCGACCTCAGTCGTGGTTGCCGGCAAGGATGGCATCCAAATTCTGCATCGCAACTGATTATGCCGGCCAGAAGCAGCCGGAATCTAGAGCCGAAAACTATGGACCTGTATCTAATCCGACACGCACAATCGACTAACAACCAACTCACCAATCGGATGGACCGGGGTCACGATCCGTCTCTGACGGAGCTGGGCCAAAGGCAGGCCGCCTATTTGGCCGAGTATCTGGGGCAGAAGTATGCCGTCGCCGACGGCCGTCCCATTCGGCTGTATACCAGCCCGATGCTGCGTGCGCTCCAGACGGCAAATATTGTAATGCCCGCTCTGGGCGTGAAACCCGAGATCTGGGTCGACATCCACGAACGCGGCGGCGTCTATGCTTACGGTCCAGATACCAATGAGCCGATCGGCTATCCAGGCAAGACGCGATCCGAGATCGAAACGGAGTTTCCCGATTTTGTCCTGTCGTCTGAGGTAGATGAAAGTGGATGGTGGCACGGCAACCGCGAGCGTCGCGACGCTTCCTACGCACGCGCTATTCGCGTTGCGGCCGAGCTGCTGAAACACGTTGATAACGAAGAAAGACTGTTTCTCATCACCCACGGCGGCTTTATGGATTTCCTGGTCAAGACGTTCCTGCACCAGTTGCCAGCCGAACACCTGTTCTATTACAATCGTAACACGGGTATCAGCCACCTGGGATTCAATGCTGAAGGTCAGGTGATGGTCTACTACCTGAACCGGGTATACCATCTGCCACCGGAACTACTGACGTGAGCCAAGATGGACGGGGCGTCAGGTGACACCTGACGCCCCGTCTGCAAGTCACGCCCGCCAAATTAACCGGCCTCTGCCCTACCTGTCTTTGTCTGTATCCCCGCTGTTCCCCGCCTCTCCGATT
>CAZHBM010000182.1:0-7670 GCA_964529945.1 uncultured Anaerolineales bacterium
GAGTGACCGGGCTCAGACCGCGGCGAAGGCGGGAGAAGACCACCAGCGTCGTGTCAAAAATCGGCAAGCCGAGCACCAAGACCGGCACCATCCATGTCACGGAGGCCGTGTTGGTGGGGAATCGCAGCTTGACGCCCAGGGCAGCCAGAGTGAAGCCGAGGCTTGGCTGATCAGTTGGCTGCCCATTGAGGACGACACCAACCTGTCGGCCTTGCCCACCGACATTGCCCAGAGCGCCGCCTGGCGGCGGGGAAATGCCCTGCTGGCAGTCGAACGGCGGGAGGAAGCGCTGACGGAATTTGAGACCATCAAGGATACTTACTGGGACGACCCGTTGGCTATGTACCAGTTGGCCATCGCCTTTCGTGACGTAGGCGCCCACCGGCTTTCAATCATCTGTGCCGAACGGGTGACGTGGACTTCACCGGCCGCCAGTCGCGCCGAGGTTCCGCGCTATATCCAGGAGATGTCGTTTCCAATGTATTACCAGGGTCTGATCGTGGAAGAGGCTCAGAACAGAGGCATCGACCCCTTACTCTTCTTCGCTCTAATCAGGCAGGAGAGCCTGTTCGAACCATCGGTCACCTCAGCCGCCGACGCGCGCGGGCTGGCCCAGGTGATCCCCGCAACCGGAGAATGGATCGCCGGACGGCTTGGCTGGCAGGGATGGGAAGACAGCGACCTGTGGCGACCCTACATCAGTATACCGTTTGGAGCTTTTTACCTCAAAGTGCAGATCGACACGTTTGACGGGCAGATCATCCCGGCACTGGCCGCTTACAATGCCGGTCCGGGTAACATCCACAAATGGCTGGAAGCGGCGCCGGACATCGATCTATTTGTGGAGACGATGAGCTACTACGAGCCCCGCCGTTACGTGCGCAACATTTACAGCGACTACAACCAATATCGAATACTGTACGCGGCCGATTAGGCAAAAATCGCGGCGATCACCCGCTCCGGATCGCTAAAATCGAAAAACAGATGATCCGGGTGATAGGCATCCAGCGTAATCACGGAAAATTGCCCGGTCGCTACAGCCATCGCTTTGGCCCCGATGGCCCTGGCACAGGCGATGTCCTCGGGTGTGTCGCCGATCACGGTGATATCGCCGGGTGATACTTCAGCGCCGATCAGTTGGCTGGCTCGCTGTTGTGCGATGCGCGCCAGCACCTTACGATCTGTCGCATCACTTCCGTATGCTCCCAGTTCAAACAGCCCGCTGTCGATTCCAACTGCCTCCAGTTTGGGGAACGGCAGGCATTCCAGGTTGCCGGTCAGCAAGCCCACCTTGAGTGCACCCCGCGCCACCCAGCCGGCAAGGCCGCCTGTCAAAGCCAGGACACCCGGGCAGGGTGTTATGCCGGCCTGGATCGCCACCGGTGGATAGACACGACAATAAGTAGTCAATAGCACATCCATACGCCTGCGCACAGTCTCGGCGGGCACGCCGGCTGCTTTAAGCAATTCGCCGAATATCTGGCGGTCGGTCTTGCCGGCCATCGGAAAATCTTCCACCGGACCGGCGACACCGAACACTTCGGTCAACGCAGCCCTCATAGCCGTTCGGGCCGAACCGTTAAGGTGCACCAGCGTCTCGTCGACATCAAAGAAAACAAATTTGACGGGCATTCTCACACTTTCCAACCAAAACGTCCGGAACAGGCGTAGGCGAAGAAGCGACGACCACTTGGAGAAAACGTATATGCGGCCGCGCAGCCGACAGTTGGCGACAGGAATACATCACGCAGCCCCGGCCCGGGAACAAGCCGGGGCTATGTCGATCAGCGACTTCATTAGACGAACAGTGCAGAAGTGCTGCTCAGTCCATCTCCGCCAACTGGCGCTGGTAGGCCTTCCAGCCGGGGCACCAGGTAGTATGCCAGCGCCACAGGCGGGACATAAGAGAGTTGGGCTTCTCTTCAGCTCGTTTCCGAATAGGACAAGTTTCGCAGCTGGCTCCGGTTTTTTTCGTCTCACTCACAGGTTTCCTCCAACTTGCTCGAGAGGTACAGAAAAACCACTGCGTGAAAAAGTGACTCGATATAAACACGGAAGCAGGTATTTGTCAAAGCTATTTCTGGCAGTTTGGGTGTGTCCCCTTTGCTTGGTAGAAAACCAGGTGAGCCGGCAGCCGGGTTTATCTCTCTTTTTGTTTCTTGTGGGGGGAGCCACCCCCCACAAGAAACAAAAAAACTATTACCTGATTCTAAACGCTTCCTGAAACGTTATGTGAGCGGTCTCTCACGATCCTACTCCGCAGCCAGGCCTTGGCTTGATCCGATTCCTCCAATAAAGATTTGGGACACGTCCGGCAGTTTGGATTGTCTTGTTTTTTGTCGGCGGCCGTAGTATAATCTTGCCAGTTGCACGGGCGTAATGTGCACATATTATGGGGCCGAAAGTGCCCCTCATTGATTCTTGTAAGGAAGTGGGACGGCATTTTGCCCATGAAAATTGTGGTGGTTGTACCCACGTACAACGAAGCTGAAAATCTACCCGCGATTGTTGCCGAGCTAATTGCCTTAGATATCAAAGGGTTATACCTGTTGATCGTGGACGACGCCTCGCCTGACGGCACCGGCGAAGTGGCCGAACAATTGGCAGAACGATATCCGGGGCTGATTCATGTGAAACACAGGCAAGGCAAAATGGGGCTGGGTACCGCCTACATCCAGGGATTTCAGTGGGCAATAGATCAGCAAGCCGACTACATCATCCAGATGGATGCTGATTTTTCCCATTCCCCCACCTATATCCCCACCATGCTGGAAAACATGACCGATTACGACGTGGTCGTCGGGTCGCGCTACGTTAAGGGTGGCCAACTCGACGAGCGTTGGGGATGGGGACGCTGGTTCCTCAGCTGGTGGGCCAATTCCGTGTGGGTACGCCTCATCCTGGGAATGCGTACTAAGGACGCTACAGCAGGCTTCAAGTGTTGGCGCCGCAGCGCCCTGCAAAGGATCGGCCTGGGGCGAATTCACTCGAACGGGTATGTGTTCCAGGTCGAAATGATGTACGTGGCCGAAAAGGTAGGCCTGCGCATCAAGGAAATCCCCATCTATTTTGAGGACCGCCGCATCGGGCAAAGCAAGATGTCCATTCCGGTCAAGATCGAGGCCGCCATTCGCGTGTTCGAGATCGGTTGGCGGCACCGGAACGCCCAGCCTGCCACCGAAACAACCGACGCTTTAGTCTAGGAGACGCTGCATTGCGCCGGCACATCAACAGGCAGGATCTGCTGATCGTCCTGCTGCTGCTTATCCTGCCGCTTCTTCTATTCGGGCCGGTCACTTTGGGTTCGCGTACCCTCCTCCCTGTCGACAACCTGTTTGCCGTCGAACCCTGGTCTTCCTTTGCGACCGAGTTGGGAGTGGATCAACCCCATAACGCCCTGTTGTCTGACCTGATACTGGAGAACTACAGCTGGAAACAGTTTTTGGTCGACAGCATTCGCAGCGGCACGATCCCTTTGTGGGATCCCTACCTGTTTGCCGGCCACCCCTTTCTGGCCAACGGCCAACATTCGGCACTCTACCCTTTCAGTCTGATCTTTTACCTGCTACCCCTGGCGCAGGCCTACGGCTGGTTCACCGCACTGCAGTTTTGGCTGGCGGGGCTGTGTTTGTACACCTTTTTGCGCGTGCTGGGCGTCAACCGGCTGGGGAGTCTGATTGGTGCCATCACTTACCAGTTGAGCACCTTCTTTGTGGTCAGCGTCGTCTTCACCATGATTATCGCCGCCGCCGTCTGGCTGCCGCTTCTGCTGGCCATAATCGAGATCATTATCCGCAAACAGGCTACCAAGGGCACGGCCAGTTATTCGCCGGCGCCCTATGTGGCCGCCGGCATCGCCGTGCTGGGGATACAAATTCTGGCCGGGCACATAGAAATCACCTACTACACATTGCTGGTGGCCGCTTTCTATGCCGCCTGCCGGCTGATCGGCTTGTGGTACACACAGCGCACCTGGAAGCCGGCCGGCCGTATGGCTGCATGGCTGCTGATTATGGTAGGCCTGGGGCTGGGGCTGGGCGCCGTTCAATTCATTCCTTTGTTCGAGGTAGCCAGCCGTAACTTCCGTGTCGGGTCTGTGACCTACCACGACGTGGTGGGGTGGGCGCTGCCGCTGCGCAGGCTGATATCGTTTGTCGTCCCCGACTTTTTCGGCAACCCCAGCCACCACACCTATTTCGATCTGCTGACCCGCCAGCAACTGCCGTTCGGGCTGAATGCCTACGGACAGGTCAACCCCTTGTGTCCTTCCTGCAGCGGTTGGGACACCAAGACCAGCGTCGAGGCGGGAGCGTATCTAGGCATTCTGCCGCTGTTTCTGGCCGTTATGGCCGTGGCCGGATGGATTTCTGCCCGGCGCCAACGCCGCCACTCGCCGGCCACCACATTGGGTGAGACGACTTCAGCCCCTGCAACCGGCATCCACCTGGTAGGTGAGACCCAGGTCAAGATATTCGGCGCGCTGTCCATCCTGTCGCTGCTGTTTGCTTTTGGCACACCATTCTACGCGTTGCTTTACCACGGCCTGCCGTTCTGGAACCAGCTTCATTCCCCCTTCCGCTGGATATTCCCCTTCACGCTGTCTATCGCCGTCCTGGCCGGGATCGGGACCCATTATCTATCGAACTTCGTCAGCCCCCAGGACTATCCGGACGCCCAGGCCAAGAAGGTGAATCCGCCGCTGCCGTTGCTCTATTCGCTCAGTCTCACCCTGGGATGGCTGGCGATCGCAGTTGGTGCGGCCGGGTTGCTCGTCACCGGTGCGGTACTGATCTGGCCCGCCCCATTCATTCACCTGGCTCAGATGGTGGTCGACCGCTCGGGGTTGGCCCAAAACGCCTTTGCCGACGGCCGCCAGTTTTTAGGCTACCAATGGCCGAACTTCTTGAAGTTCTTCCTGTTTACCCTTGCAGCAGGAGCGATCTTACGCATCAGCCGCTGCGCAATCTATCTGCCCGGTTTTGGGCGAACTGTCGCCGTCTGGAAGCCATTGGCCGTCGCCGTCGTGGCCGTTGACTTGCTGTTGGCCGGCTACGGCTTCAACCCTATGGCCGATCCGGCTTTGCTTCAGTTCCGCCCACCGGTGGTTCAATTCTTGCTGGACCGCAAAGCCGAGGAACCCCATTTCCGGATTACCAGTTTCGACGTGCCCGGGGAGCCTCATCCCCTGATCGCCAACACGCCCATGCATTATCGGATTGAGGACGTCCGCGGTTACGACTCAATTATCCCCGGCCAATACGCCGCCTACATGAATCTGATCCAGGAGCAAGGCGACTTGCTCTACAACCGTATTGCACCCATCTACTATCCCGGATACGAGGCGCTGGATTCGGCATTGTTGGACCTGTTGGGCGCGCGTTACGTGGTAACGACCACCGACATTCCCAACCAAAGCTACCGCCTGGTGTACGACAACGAGGTCAAGGTATACGAGAATCTGGACGCGATGCCGCGCGCCTTTATGGTGCCCTACGCCGAAAAAGTATCACCCCAGGATATAGACCACGCCCTACGCAGCCTGAACCCGCGCTGTGAGGTGATACTTGAGGCGGATGCCGACATATCCGGGCTGGCGCAGGCTTCCGAACCGGCTTCTGACTGTTCGGTGAAACCGGTAGAGATCGTCCAATACGGGGGCAACGAGGTCCTTCTGCAGGCTAACATGACCGCACCGGGCTGGCTGGTCCTGGCCGACAGCTATTTCCCGGGGTGGAAAGCTTACTACCAGCCGGCGGATGCCCCGGCCGGCACCCAGGAAACCGCCTTGACGATCTACAAGGCGGATGGCAACTTCCGCGCCGTCCACCTGGAGCCGGGCGATTGGACCGTACGCTTCGTCTATTCGCCTATGAGCTTCAAACTGGGACTGTACGGGACTTTCCTGGCGGGTATAATCACTTTGCTGCTGGCCGGTATATGGGCTTGGGGCAAGCTATATCGTGAGGCGGATGACGACCTGCCGGTGAAGCGCATCGCCAAGAACAGCCTGGTGCCGATGGTGCTGGCGCTTCTCAACCGGCTGATCGACTTCGCCTTTGCCCTGCTTATGTTGCGCATCTTAAACCCGGACGGGGCCGGCCGCTATCAATTCGCGGTGGTTTTTATCGGCTACGCCGAAATCCTGACCCGCTTCGGCCTGGGAACCCTGCTCACCCGTGAAGTCGCCCGCGAGCGTGATGAAAGCAACAGCTATTTCTCCAACGTGACCATTTTGCGCGTGCTGCTGTGGTTAGCCTCCCTGCCGCTTATGGCGGTAGTTTTGTGGCTATACGTGGTTTTCGGCGGCGTCGCCATCGAGACGGTGATCGCCATCGGCCTGTTCACGGTGGGGCTATTCTTGAGCAACATCTCGGACGCGTTGACAGCGCTGTTCTACGCCCATGAAAAGGCGGAATACCCGGCAGCCATCGCCACGATCACCACGGTCATCCGGGTCAGCTTGGGGGCACTCGCCCTCTTGTTGGGAGCCGGTGTGATCGGGTTAGCCGCCGTCTCGGTCGTGGCCAACGTCGCCGCGGCCCTGATCTTGGGTTCGTTGATGATGCGCAAACTCTTCCGTCCGCACCTGGAAAGTGAGCCGGCCTTACGCCGCCACATGTTGCGCGAATCACTGCCGTTCATGATCAACCACTTGTTGGCCACCGTGTTTTTCCGCATCGACGTGCTCATTCTTCAGCCGACCTGGGGCGATCGTTCGGTCGGCTTCTACGGGGCGGCCTACAAATACATCGACGGCATCAACATCATTCCCTCCTATTTCACCCTGGCCATCTTCCCCTTGATGAGCCGCTACGCCAAGACGGCCCGTGACTCGCTGGTACGGTCGTACATACTGTCTCTACGCCTGCTGCTGATGATTGCCCTGCCGATCGCGGTCGGCACCCCCTTCATCGCCCGCGAACTGATCCTGATTCTGGGCGGCGCCGAATACCTACCTGACTCGATGATCGCTCTGCAATTGCTGATCTGGTTCCTGCCGTTCAGCTTCGTCAACCAGGTCACCCAATACGTTCTGATCGCCATCGATCAACAGCGTTTCTTGACCAAGGCTTTCGTCATCGGGGTCGCGTTCAACCTGGGCATCAACCTGATTCTCATCCCCCGCTACGGCTATCGAGCGGCGGCCATCACCACTATCTTCAGCGAATGGGCACTGCTGATTCCCTTCTATTATGCCATTCGCAAACATTTGTGCTCCGTTCCCTGGGTCAGCATCACCTGGCGCCCTATCCTGGCTTCTCTGCTTATGGGAGCTACCTTGTGGCTGCTGAAAGGTGTGAATGCGCTGGTACTGGTTGTGGCGGCCGTCATTGTCTACTTTGTCGCACTGGCTGCCAGCGGTGGATTCACGCAGCCGGACATGGATTTGGTGTGGCGCCTGTTGCCACTGGATCGAGTCAAGGCGCGTTTTCGCGCTTAGCTGGGTTGGCAGTGTCTTCACTTTGGTCGCAATCACCTGGCGCTGGTTTTCGGGTGTGTCCAAATCTTTTGCCGGAGAAATTGGGCCGAGCCGAGGCTTGGCTGCAAAGTAGGCTCGTGAGAGACGACTCACATAATGTTTTAAGAAGCGTGTAGAATCGGGTAATATTTTTGTATTTCTTGTGGGTGGAGGGGCTTTCACCCACAAGAAATACCAAACAGATAAAACG
>CAZHBM010000183.1:0-7643 GCA_964529945.1 uncultured Anaerolineales bacterium
AGCCAGCGCCAGGCGACCAAGGATGCCGGCAAGATCGCCGGTCTGGAAGTGCTGCGCATCATCAACGAGCCGACGGCGGCCGCATTGGCCTACGGGCTCGATAAAGAAGAAAACCAGACCATCCTGGTGTGGGACTTGGGTGGCGGCACCTTCGACGTAAGTGTGCTGGAAGTTGGCGACGGTGTGGTCGAGGTCAAGTCGACCAATGGTGACACGCACCTGGGTGGTGACGACTGGGACCAGATGGTCGTTGACTGGATCGCCGACGAGTTCCGCAAAGAGCAAGGCATTGACCTGCGGCAAGACCGCCAGGCGTTGCAGCGCTTGAAAGAAGCCGCTGAAAAGGCAAAAATCGAGTTGAGCTCGATGCTGGAGACGGAAATCAACCTGCCTTTCATCACGGCCGATGCCAGCGGTCCCAAGCACCTGCAAATGAAGCTGACGCGCAGCAAATTTGAACAGTTGACCGAATCGCTGGTCAATCGCTGTCGCGGGCCGTTCGAGCAGGCGCTGAAAGATTCGAAGTTGAAAACATCACAGGTCGATGACGTCGTGCTGGTTGGTGGCGCGACCCGCATGCCCATGATCCAGAATCTGGTCCGTGAGCTGACCGGTGGCAAAGAGCCGCACAAGGGTGTCAACCCGGACGAGGTGGTGGCTATCGGCGCGGCTATTCAGGCCGGCGTGTTGGGCGGCGAGGTCAAAGACGTGCTGCTCCTCGACGTCACGCCCCTTTCATTGGGTGTCGAGACGTTGGGTGGCGTGATGACCACGTTGATTGAACGCAACACGACCATCCCGACCCACAAGAGCGAGATTTTCAGCACGGCTGAAGACAGCCAGACGGCAGTCGACATCAAAGTCTATCAAGGTGAGCGCCCAATGGCGGCGGACAACATGCTGCTGGGCCAATTCAGGCTGGACGGTATTCCACCGGCCCCGCGAGGCATTCCGCAGGTCGAAGTCAGTTTCGACATCGACGCCAACGGCATTCTGAACGTGAGCGCCACCGACAAGGCGACCAGTCGTGAGCAGAAGATTACCATCACGGCCAGCACCAATCTCGATCATAGCGACATCGACCGCATGGTAAAGGACGCCGAACAGCACAAGGCGGAAGACGCCCGTCGGAAGGAACTGGTGGACGCCCGTAATCAGGCCGACGCCCTGGCGCATCAGGTGGAGAAGAGCCTGAATGAGCTCGGCACCCAGGTAGACGGTGCGACGCGCGGTGACCTGGAAGGCAAGATTAACGACGTGCGCGAAGCCATCAAGACCGACGACATCGACCGTATCAAACGTGCGGCCGAGACCTTGCAGCAAGCCAGCATGAAACTGGGCGAGTCGATGTACCAGCAACAACCCGGGGCTACCCCCGGCGGTGATGGTGGTGAGCAGGGGACGCCATCCTCCGAGTCCGACGGACAAGAGGACGTCGTCGAGGGCGAATTCACCGAAGCCTAATCTTTGTCAGTAGTAGCTGACTGAGGAAAATTTTGCGGCGAGTCAGTCCTTGCGCAGACGTGCTGATCAGAGGGTTAGCACGAGACAGGTAGCAACAGCAAGTGGCTGGCTCGCCGTTTCGCTGAGTCGCCGATTTTCTGCTACACTGTAGCGACAGTACTCAGTCAGGAGGAAGTACGGGAATGGGTTACTATCCAATTTGGTATGATCCAACCTTTTTGATCTTTATAATACCGGCCATGCTGCTGGGCCTGATCGCCCAGGCGGCCGTAAAAGGCCAGTTCAATAAATACTCGAAGGTGCGAACGATGCGCGGCTTGACGGGCGCCCAGGCTGCCCGCCAAATCCTCGACACTAATGGCCTGCAGGGTGTTTCCATCGAGGAGACGGGTGGCACCTTGAGCGACCACTACGATCCGCGGGCGAAGGTGCTGCGCCTATCTTCGCAGGTGGCGCGCAGCAATTCGGTGGCCGCTGTTGGCGTGGCCGCCCACGAAACGGGCCACGCCATCCAGGACGCCGCTGGCTACGCGCCGTTGCGCCTGCGTTCAACCCTGGTACCGGCGGTGCAGTTCGGTTCCTGGTTGGGTCCGCTGATCATCATCGGCGGCATCCTGCTGGAAGCCGCGATGGGCGTCTCCGGCCTGGGCAATACCATCGCCTGGGTAGGCGTAGTTTTGTTTACTGTGACAGCCGTGTTTGCCTTTGTGACACTGCCGGTCGAATTGAACGCCAGTGCCCGAGCCAAGAAGATGCTGTACGAATATAATATCGTCGACCGGCAGGAATTGGGCGGCGTAAACAAGGTATTGAACGCCGCTGCGTGGACTTACGTGGCGGCAGCTATTGCTGCTTTGCTGCAGGTACTGCGCTGGGTCTTCATTTTGACCTCCGGCCGGCGCAGATAGGAGACCTATGTCGAGACTAAAAGTAGTTGTTATTGCGATTGTAATCCTGGTGCCTTTGCTGTTGGCCTGTAATGCGTTGCCCAACGTCAATATCTCCTTCGACGCCAACACCGACGCCGGCCAGGCGGTTGCGACCGAGGCGGTGCAAGAGGAGGCAGCGGCCACTGCGCTTCCGGCGGCGCCGACGGTGGCTGTCACGCCCATGGTCCCGCCCACCGTGGCGCCGTCGCCGACTCCGTTGCCCGAAAAGCAGATTGCCGAGGCGGACGCCGAAGAGGCGCTGTTGATCAACATCTACGAGCGCGCCAGCCCATCGGTGGTCAGCATTCAGGCCATCAAAGAGCTCAGCGCATCCGAAATGCCGCAGTTTCCGGAGAACATCCCGACGCCTCAACTGCCTGAAAACATACCGACACCCCAAATGCCGGAAGGCATCCCGACTCCGGAATTGCCCGGATTGCCAAATACACCGCAACAGCCGTTCCAGCAATCGGGTGAAGGCTCCGGTTTCGTGATTGATACCGAAGGCCATATTGTGACCAACAATCACGTAGTGGCCGACACAACGCAATTGACGGTGACCTTTTTTGACGGCACGACCGTGCCGGCCACCATTGTGGGAACCGACCCCGATGCAGACCTGGCGGTCATCAAGGTGGACGTGCCGGCCGAGAGTCTACGGCCGGTAACCTGGGCCGATTCCGACACGGTCAGGGTGGGCCAGCGAGCCATCGCCATCGGCAACCCGTTTGGGTACGAAAACACCCTTACCACCGGCATCGTCAGCGGCCTCAGCCGCAGTTTGCCGGCCGAGAGCGGCTACCGGATTCCCGAAATCATCCAGACCGACGCCGCCATCAATCCCGGCAACTCAGGCGGGCCACTGCTCAACTCGCAGGGTGAGGTGATTGGGGTCAACACGGCCATCGTGCCCAGCGTGAACCTCTTCGGCGAGCGCAGTTTTCTGGGCATCGGCTTTGCCATCCCATCCAATCAGGCCAAGCGGGTGGTCCCGGAGCTGATCGCCAAAGGTAAGTTCGAGCATCCCTGGATCGGTTTCTCGGGGATGGACATACTGCCCGAAATCGCCTCGGCCATGCAGTTACCGTCGACACAAGGGGCGCTGGTAATCACCGTATTGCCGGACAGCCCGGCCGAAGCAGCCGGCCTGCACGGCGGCGACCGCAACATCCTGGTACTGGGCAACCCGGTCGCCATCGGCGGTGACGTGATTACCGCCATTAACGGCAACCAGGTACGCGTCTTCGATGATATCCTGACCTACCTGGCCCGTTCGGGCGAAGTGGGCCAGACAGTCGATCTTACTATCATTCGCGACGGCAAAACGATCACCGTGCCCCTAACGTTGGGGCAGCGCCCCGAAAGCGCACCCACCGGTTGAGACGTTGTCACTCGTAACATCCTGATAAACGGTAGATCTTCACGCAGCAGGGTGGCGGCTAAGCCGCCACCCTGACTTCTTTGCTACAGATGCCTCAAAATGCTATAATGTTGGCCGATAACCCCTGATCCACCTCGGAGCAAGCCATGTCCAAACTTAGTCTGGAAGAAGTAGAACATATCGCTCAACTGGCCAGGCTCGGCCTGACAGAAGAAGAGAAGGAGATGTTCCGTGACCAGTTGTCGGCAATTCTGGAATACGCCGAACGTCTCAACGAACTCGACACGACGGGCATCTCGCCGACTACTAGTGCCCTGCCGCTGGATAACGTGATGCGTCGCGACGAGACAATCCCGGGCCTATCAACTGACGAGGCCCTGGCCAACGCCCCCCAGGTTGACGACGCCCAGTTCGTGGTTAAGGCGATCTTGGAGTAGGCCATGGACTTACACGCACTGACGCTTCACCAGGCGCTGAAGCTCTTACGGACGAAAGAGGTTTCGTCCGTAGAATTGACGCAGGCCTTGCTCGATCGCGCCTCGGATCACGACGAAAAAATAGGCGCCTTTCTGTGGTTGAAAGCGGAACAGGCCCTGGCACAGGCCGAGGCCGCGGACCGTAAACGAGCTGCCGGAGAGGACTCCGACCTGCTGGGTCTTCCATTGGCTATCAAAGACTCGATCAACACGTGCGATATGCCGACCACCTGTGGCTCACGCATTCTCAGTAACTTCGTGCCTCCCTACGAGGCCACAGTGATCAGCCGGTTGCGGGCGGCCGGGGCCGTGATTCTCGGCAAGACGAACACCGACGAGTTCACGATGGGCTCGTCCACCGAGCACTCGGCCTTCTTCCCCACCGCCAACCCCTGGAATACGGCCTGCGTGCCCGGTGGCAGCAGCGGGGGCAGCGCCGCCGCCGTGGCGGCTCAAATGGCACCCGGCGCGCTGGGCTCCGATACCGGCGGCAGCATTCGCCAACCGGCCTCCTTCTGCGGCGTCGTCGGGCTTAGACCGACCTATGGCCGCGTCAGCCGTTATGGCTTGATCGCCCACGGCTCGTCGCTGGACCAGATCGGCCCTTTGACGCGTGAGGTCAAAGACGCCGCCATCCTGCTGGGCTGCATTGCCGGCCACGACCGGCGCGATTCGACCAGCCTGAACGTCCCTGTGCCCGATTACGCTTCTGAGCTAAACGGCGTCAGCCGGCTCGACGGCGTGCGCGTCGGGGTGCCCAATGAATACTTCATTCACGGGATCCAGTCCGGCGTGGAGGATGCCGTCCGGTCGGCATTGGACGTGATGCAGCAGCTCGGTGCCGAGTTAGTCGAAGTTTCGTTGCCGCACACCGAGTATTGCATTCCGGCCTATTATCTCATCTCCACCGCCGAGGCCAGCAGCAACCTGGCCCGTTACGACGGCATCCGCTACGGCCTGCGCGAGGATGCCCCCGACATGTGGCAGACCTACTACGCTACCCGCCAGGCCGGCTTCGGCCCCGAAGTGAAGCGGCGCATTATGCTCGGTACCTATGCCCTGTCGGCCGGCTATTACGACGCCTATTACCTAAAAGCGCAGCAGGTGCGGACTCTCATTCGCCAGGATTTTGAGCGCGCCTGGGAGTCGGTCGACGTGTTGGCCTGCCCGGTGTCACCCACTGTGGCCTTCGAGATCGGCCAGAAGCTTAATGACCCGCTACAAATGTACCTGACGGACATCTTCACCGTGTCGGTCAACCTGGCAGGTATCTGCGGCATTTCCGTCCCCTGCGGTTACGCGGACGGGTTGCCGGTGGGCCTGCAATTGATTGGACCGGCGCTGGGAGAAAGCAGTATTTTAAGAGCCGCCCATAGCTACGAGCAGGCCACAGACTGGCACAATCAACACCCGAATCTCTAACTGAAATCCACACAAACAACTCACGTTCACATTTCAGCGCAGGGAGGACACAAATGCCTGTAACCAAAGCCATCATAGCGGTCGCCGGTTATGGTACGCGCTTCATTCCCGCTACCAAGGTCCAGCCGAAGGAAATGCTGCCCATTGTGGATAAGCCGGTAGTGCAATACCTGGTAGAGGAAGCAGTCGCCTCAGGTATCACCGACATCGTGCTGGTGACGAGATCGGGCAATCAGGCACTGGAAGATCATTTCGACAGCTCGCGCGAGCTTGAGCTGCATCTAGAGAGTAAAAAGAAATGGGTAGAGTTGGAAGAGATCAAACGTATCTCGACCATGGCCAATTTCGTCTTCATCCGCCAAGGGAAGGAGATGCCTTACGGCAATGGGACGCCCTTGCTGTGCGCCAAGCCGGTGGTCCACTGTGACGAGGCCGTGGTCTACATGTTCGGCGATGACATCGTCAAGTCCGAGGTGCCGTGTGTCAAACAGTTGATCGATGTGTACGAAAAGTACCAGCCGGCCGGTGTGATTGCCGTTCAAGAAGTACCGTGGGAAGAAATCAGCAATTACGGCGCGGCCAAATTGAAGCCGGGAACAGACCGTAACGAACTGGAGTCCATTGTCGAAAAACCGGACCCGGCGGAAGCGCCGTCCAATCTGGCCCAATTGGGACGCTTCGTGTTCTCCGGCCGGATCATCGACGTTCTGGCTGGCCTGAAGACCGGCAAAGGAGGTGAGCTCTGGCTTACGGATGCCGTTGCCAAGCTGGCGGCTACTTCTCCGGTCCTCGTCCATCCGATTGAGGGTAAATGGTTCACCACCGGTGACCCGCTGCGCTTCTTGAAGACTACCGTCGAGTTTGCCCTCGACCGGCCGGACATCGGCCGTGATTTCGCCCATTTTCTGAAGAACATCGACCTGTCACGGTTTGATTAGGGCCTGTCCGTTATTTCTTTTGTCCACCAACAACCCACCGCGCCGGCAATCACAGTCTATGTTAGCCGGCGCTTTTTTGTATCACTCGCAGCTATGCAACAACTGGCTTTTTCTGTTATGTAGAAATACCTTTCGTCAGAGCCGACTCGGGTGCACTTAACCCGACAGCATGGGTCTGTCCTAAATCTTTAGTTGGAGGAACAGGTAGTCTTTTTGACCTATTGTGAGTGGAAGGCTTTCCACTCACAAAGACAAAAAAGAGATAAAACCGGCCGCCGGCTCACACGGTTTTCTACCAAGAATATGGGGACACACCCCCGACAGCAGACGGCACGGGTGACTTGACAGCCGCCCACAGCAATGCTAGAGTCAAGGTACACACTATTGAAAACTATTTTCACTAAGCTGGAGAGCACACGCTTCCGGCACCTGCGGTCCCTGAACCGGACCGGCAAAGAGAATCCTCCGGCAATTATCGTTTACCCGGACAGCAACGGGAGGTTCAAATGGAACCCAGCCAAGACAACCAACACACAGCCGAAGTGATCACCATTGAACACCTATGGGCCGGATACGAGCACGAGGCTGTGCTGGAGTGCGCCGTGGTGGGCCGCCCCGACAAGGACCAGCTGGTCAAACCCAAGGCCTTCGTCGTGCTCCGGGAGGGAGCCCGGGCCGGAGATGCGCTTTTGGACGAACTCAAGGCCTTTGTGCGTGACAGGCTGGCCAAGTACAAGTACCCCCGCTGGATCGAGTTCGTCGAGGAGCTTCCCAAGAGCTCCACCGGAAAGATCCAGCGCTACAAGCTGCGACAAAACTGAACGCGGTAGATCTTGGATGCGAAAGGGATTTGCATGAAAGCCGATGTAGTGGTCATCGGAGCGGGTCCCGCCGGGCTGGCTGCAGCCCTGGGGGCCAAGCGCGCAGGCGCGAAAAGCGTGGTGGTCTTTGAAAGCCAGAAGCAACCCGGGCTCATCCGGCGCGGAGAAGTGGTGCGCAAATGAGCGCGTCCAGCGGTGTTGGCCGCCCCCAG
>CAZHBM010000184.1:0-3403 GCA_964529945.1 uncultured Anaerolineales bacterium
CAGCAACAGGCCCCTGGCAACGAAACGCACGTTCACAGTCGATCTCCTTGCCCACCAACCTCCGTTGAGCGGTTGGAGGAAAAATCCGGATGAATCTGCCCGCCATTATAGCCGACAACCGGCGGCCGTGCCAGTGACCCAAAGATCGTCCCGGCGGATGCCTCCAAGTTGTCCCTGCCGTTGACCCAGCGGACAAAAAGCACCGGCCGGACCCCAATCTGGATCCGACCGGCAAGAACGTCTCTTTTTATGTTCCATTTTGGGCAAACGCGCTTCTCAATCGACTCGATGCGTCGGCTCGGGAAAGCGGTTGGAGAAGAACGCCACGTCTTCTTCCGTGTAACCGGGGTCGATTCCGGCCAGCGTCTGGCCAATGCTATCCTGAACGATCTGGCGCAGGATCTCCGGGTCGGCCTCAACGGCGCCGTTGATCAGTACGGTGATCTTTCCGGCCGGCAAGACGGGGAGACTTTCCTGCCAGCCGGCTTCTTCCAGGCTGGGGATGCTGACTTTGGCTTCCTGGTCTCCGCCCTGCACGAAGAACTTGACGTGTCCAATGGCGATCCCCCTGCGCCGGATGCCGGCCAGCAAAGCCTGGATCAAACGCAAAACTGCTTCTCTACCTTGGCCCTGTGGCGCCGTCAACTCGACCCGCTCATCCAGCCAGGCCAGGCGAGCCTTGGCCTCACCGTACCTGCGGTAGTCGATGCTGAGCGACTGGTCGGGAAGCGGCAGCACGTGCGCCGCCAGCAACTCCGTCCAGCCGGCAACGCTGGCCGGGTCGAGCGAGTTTTGCAGATAGACGGTCTTGCCGGGGTAAACCTGGCGTAGCAGTGCCTCGATCTCCTGGAGTTGCTCGGCGGGCAGCAGGTCTTTTTTGTTGACGACAATCAGGCCGGCCTCTTCAATTTGTTTATCGAAGATGTAGACGACGTGCTCGCTGAAGGGCATGTCCTGGCCCAGAAGGCGCCGGCGCAGCAGCCGGCAGTCGGCAAACACCGAGAAACTGGAGGGGACGGCCAGATTCTGGCGCAGCTCGAGCAGCGGTTTGATGACCGTCGCCACAATGTCGGCGCAGGAGCCGATCGACTCGGCAAAGATGACGTCCGGCTGGGTCGAGACGGTCAGGCGTTCGACCTGTTTTTCGAACTCCTCGAAGTTACAGCAGAAACAGCCTCCGGTGACCTCGACCGTCGGCACCTGGGCCATGTGCGAGAATGCAGTGTCAACCAGGTATTTTCCCAGGTCGTTGGTGACGACACCGACGCGCTTTCCCTGGCCCATCAGGTATTTGGCGGCAGCGATGATGGCCGTCGTCTTGCCACTACCCAGAAATCCGCCTACAAGGTGTAAATCCACGCGATTACTCCTGAATCTAACCCAAATCGAAAGCCGGCCAGACTATTTCAGATATTTCTCGATCGCGTCCAACAATTCGCGGTTGCTGGGGATCAGCGAGGCAAATTCGACCTGGCCGTTGATCACGATGCTGGGCAATGCCCCGACTCCTACCTCACGCATACGGGCCACGTTTTCCGGTGTGGTCGCTTTGTAATGCGCCAGATCGACTTTGCCCTCCAAAGATTTGGCGGCGCGCTGGGCAGCCTTCAACATATAGTCGCAGGCGGCGCACAGGTCGGCGTCCAGGGTGAACACCTCAATCAGCGGGCGCTCCAAATGCTCGTAATCGGGCAGGGGGACATTCAACGGGATTTCCTCGGCGTGGTAGCCTATCAGCATCTGGCGGGCATTGTCCGGGTTGTGTACGGCGTCGGCGGCGCCGATCACGTTTTCGATTGGGACGGCGTAGGGCATGTCGCAGCCGGGCGAGACGATCAGGTTGTGGTGATCGACGCTGTCCAGCAAATCCACGACGTACTTCATGTTGTCCAATTGCGTGCCCATAAGCATCGTCGTTGTCAGCGGTATGTTTCCGCCAATGGTCACGTTGTAGCTGTCGGTGACCTGTTTCGCATTGACGATGTTGATGTTGTCGTCAATGGAAATCGCGTCCGGGCCGGTTTCGCACATGACCGCCACGTTTTTGGTCGCGTCACCGCAGACGAAAAAAGCGGACAAAGCTTGTTGCTGGCGCACGGAAGAGAAGACGTCCGTGAACGGTTGGCTGAGAAATTGTTGGAAGTGTCGGGGCGATACCTGCGATACCAGCGGGTCGACCACGGCGATCACGTCGGCGCCGGCCTGGACGTACAACTCGATCATCCGCTCGACCGTGTTTCTCGAGAACCCGATCAACTCGTGCAGGAAATCTTCGTGGTCAAACATATCCATAAAGATTTCCGTGCCGCGCAGGTGCGAAGCCACGGTAAGCGGGCCGGCCACCAGCCCATAGATGGCGGTGAAGTCGCCGACGGCTTTTTTCAAATCCCGCATCGCTTTCAGGATGAGCGGCAGGCGGCCGTCCGTCTTCTCGGGCAGGTGATTGGGAATCTCCATCGCGTTCGCCAGTGGGTGAGAGGCGATGGACGGCGGCGAGTCTTCCGCCCAGCGCAGCTCACATCCCAAAATCTCGGCCTCGACGGCCAGGTCGAACATGACCGGTTGGCCGTCGGGGGCGTAAATCCTGTTCACTTCCAACAACGACTCCAACAGCTTGTCGCCGTCGGTCAGGACCTGGTAGGCCGTATAACCTTTCAACTTGCCGGAGTGAGAACCGCTGAAGGGTACCCAGGGCACTGCCGGCATTTGTTCGTGCCGCAGCGTCCCGAACAGTAATTCTTTTCCGGTCATTTGATAGTCTTTTCGAATCATGATAACGTTTGTTCCTTCTGGCTCTGGGCCGTAGATCGATGCATCTGCTTGCGACTTGCCAGTTTTTTCTTTTTCGACAAACAAAGAAGCCTCCCTGCACGAGGCAAAGAGGCCTTATCCGGCGCTCGGGTGTAACACGTAGTTGGGACACCCGTGGTGATCTGCGCCGTGGCCGCCCGCAAACCGGGGGCTAACAGGCGTCTGAGACTGCACCTCAAACTGCTTGCACAGGGCATCGTCCAGAGAACACGTGCCTCACCACGGCGTGAACGATCGGGTCTACCACGCTTCGGACGAAAGCTATTCTTTTGGACCATTAGTGCAATTTTGCACTAATGGATCATAACTTCAGGCCCGTTATTTGTCAAATGCCCTCTGGCGCCCGGTCTTATCTCCACATTTTTGTATGCGGGTGGAAGACCTTCCACCCGCATACAAAAATGAATACTAGGTGTGAGCGGTCTCTCACGAACCCACCGGGCAACCAGGCCTTGCCCCGGACCAATTTCTCCAACAAAAAAAGATTTGTGACACACCCTCGGCGCCTTGCCCGGGCCGGTACGGGAACCGGCGAACGAGCTTCACATCTGCGACAGCTCTTCCTCAAACATACCCTTCCGTTTGTGAGTGT
>CAZHBM010000184.1:3503-7631 GCA_964529945.1 uncultured Anaerolineales bacterium
GAGCTTCACATCTGCGACAGCTCTTCCTCAAACATACCCTTCCGTTTGTGAGTGTTTTGGGCTGGGAAGATGACCTCAATGCTGTTCTGGCCCAAAACGCCCTTTAGTTCCAGCCAACCCTTGGCCTGAACACGGAAGAACGGTTGGGGAAAATCCTCGAAATAATCCAGCCTGCCCAGGCCACCCAAAGCCTGGATCAAGTCCCGGCTGATTGGTCTGTCCAGACCGTACTCGTAGATGATGTTGCCGTCGATACAATCTCTGACTTTGCGGCACGAGAATTTCACGCGAGTAACCTCTGCAGTGCGGCGATGGCATAATCGACTTCCTGGGGCGTGTTGAAACGCGACAGGCTGAAGCGCAGGGTCCCGTGCGGGTCCGTGCCCAGGTAGGCATGGACCAGGGGGGCGCAATGCAGACCATAGCGACAGATCAGGCCAAAGCTGGATTGGAGGGCGTAACCGGCGTCGCTCACCTTCCAGCCGGGCAAGGTGAATGACACAACCGGGGTGCGCGGTCCGCTGACCTGGACCACCCGAGCACCGGCCGCTTGCAGGCCCTGTTCCAATGCCAGGCACAGCCGGTCGAGATAGTCCCGCTTGAGTGGGTGCGATGCCTGCCACGCCAGCGCGTGGCTTAGACCGGCAAAGGCCGGCACGTTGGGCGTGCCCGGCTCCAATCTTCCCGGTATTGCTTCCGGCATACCCTTCAAATCGCTGCAGACGCCGGTGCCCCCGGTGAAAACCGCCTTCAACTCAACGTCGGGTGACACGTACATTCCGCCCGTTCCGGTCGGCCCCAACAGGTACTTGTGGCCGGTGAAGGCCACGATGTCGGCCAGCACGTCTCCCACCGAGATCGGCTCCAGGCCCAACGATTGGGACGCGTCGAGCAGCGTCACCGCTCCGTGCGCCTTGGCAAACGCGAAAATCTCGCGCACCGGTTGCAGTGCACCGGTCACGTTGGAGGCGTGATTGATGGCAACCATTCGGGGCTGGTAGGTTTCGATAGCCGACAGCACTTCGTCCGCGTCCACCCGGCCCTGACCATCGACCGGGACAATCTGCAACCGGATGCGCCGCTGTCGCCGCAGGTAGTACAGCGGGCGTAGCACCGAATTATGATCCTGGGCGGTGGTAACGACCCAATCGCCACGCCGGAAGGGAAACCCGAGCAGGGCCATGTTCAAGGCGAAGGTAGCACTTTGGGACAACACGATCCGGCGCGGGTCATCTACCGACAACAGGGATGCGATCTGCTGCCGGCAGTCTAACATGTGGTCGGAGTCGACCGCGTAACCGGTGCGGCCAGGATGAGAGGGAATTTCCTCCGCGGCCCGGGCCAACACCTGGCCCAGCCCGGGCGCTTTCGGCCACGAGGAGGCTGCGTTGTTGAAGTAGATTTTCTCCATGAACCTGATACCATTCCTGGTTGCTGTCGTGTAGGGTCGGTGGGGCGGGAATCGATGGCTCCAGGACATGCTACCCTTTTGGCGGCTTCAGGTCAAATAGGGTGGAATTGTTTTTTCGCTTAGCGACCAAAGTGTACCCATTCTCGGGTTGTGCGGGGGCGGGTTGGCAGCCACAGTTCCTTAATTCGTGTTTGTGGGCGGAAGATCTTCCGCCCACAAACACGAACCATCAAAAAAATGGAGCATACATGGCGCAAAGATAACATTGGCAAAATACGATCATGTGTGCTAATATACACGTTTAGAGTCTGCCAGCCGGGAGCGAAATCTTCTGGCTGGGTGGAGAATAAAAGCGGGAAGACGTTTATGACCGAAGAAAAAAAGATAATTGTGCGCGGCGCGCGCGTACACAACCTCAAAAATGTCGACGTGGAGTTGCCACGCGACCGGTTGGTCGTCATTACCGGCCTGTCGGGCAGCGGCAAGTCGACCCTGGCCTTCGACACCATTTACGCCGAAGGTCAGCGCCGGTACGTCGAATCGCTGTCGGCTTACGCACGCCAGTTTTTGGGCCAGATGGACAAACCGGACGTGGACCAGATTGAAGGTCTGAGCCCGGCCATTTCTATCGATCAAAAAGGAACCAGCCACAACCCCCGTTCCACGGTCGGGACGGTGACCGAGATCTACGACTATTTGCGATTGCTATATGCCCGCATCGGCCAGCCGCACTGCCCGCAGTGCGGGCGGGAGGTCAACCAGCAGTCTGCCCAACAGATTGTCGACGCCATCCAGGAAAGAGCTCCGGGTACGCGGCTGATGATTCTGGCGCCGCTGATCAAGGACCGCAAAGGCGAGCACCGGGCGGTGTTCGAGGACATCCGCAAGATGGGCTACGTCCGGGTACGGGTGGATGGTGAGATCCGCGACGTAGATGAGGACGTCGCGCTCGACCGCTATAAGATGCACACCATCGAGGCGGTCGTTGACCGCCTGGTGTTGCGCGGCGGAGAAGCCGAAGGCAACGGCTCGGGTACCGAGATGTCCGACAGTGACCTGTCGCGGCTGACCGATTCCGTCGAAACCGCGCTCAAGCTGGGCGACGGCGTGTTGATCGTGTCCGACGTGACGGATGCGGACCACCCGCGCGACCAGTTGTACAGCGAGCATTTCGCTTGCGTATTTTGCGGCATCAATCTGCCCGAGATCGAGCCGCGCACCTTCAGCTTCAACAGCCCCCATGGCGCCTGTCCGGCGTGCAGCGGGCTGGGTGTCAAATTGGAGATCGATCCCGACCTGATCTTCTCCCATCCCGAACTGTCGTTGTCCGAGGGCGCAATCCGCCCCTGGTTCAGGCGCCAGGCCGGTCGCGGTGAAGGCTACTACCAACAATTGGTGCGCGCCGTGGCCGAGTTCTACCAAATCCCGACCGACGTCCCGGTCAAGGAACTGGAGCCGGAGCAACGCGACATCTTGCTGTATGGCAGCAAACCGGGGGATCGCATCACGCTCAATTACCGCAATTCGGAGGGCATGAAGCGCGTCTACCAGACCAGCTACGAGGGTGTGATTCCCAACCTGCAACGCCGTTATCGTGAAACCAGCAGTGATTACGTCCGTCACGAGATTGAGAACTACATGTCGGCCCGGCCCTGCCCGGTGTGTAAGGGCAAGCGCCTGCGACCGGAGGCATTGGCGGTGACGGTGGTTGACCAGCCCATCGACCAGGTGACCGAAATGCCGGTTACGGAGGCCTTGAACTGGGTTAGCACGCTGCGGCAGGAAGACCCGGAAAACCCGCTCAACTCGCGCCAACGGACGATTGCCCGCCAAATCTTGAAGGAGATTAACGATCGCCTGCGCTTCATGGCCGACGTGGGTCTGGATTATCTTACGCTCAGCCGCGCCACCGGCACCTTGTCCGGCGGCGAGGCGCAGCGCATCCGGCTGGCGACTCAAATCGGGTCGCGCCTGTTGGGGTGTCTGTACGTGCTGGACGAGCCGTCTATCGGCCTGCACCAGCGCGACAACGCCCGCTTGCTGGCGACCCTGAAGGGGATACGCGACCTGGGCAACACGGTCCTGGTGGTGGAACACGATGAAGACACGATTCGCGCCGCCGATTGGATACTGGACATGGGGCCGGGCGCCGGCGAGCATGGCGGTGAGGTGGTTTGTTCGGCGGCCTTGGACGAGTTCCTCAAGTGCCCCGATTCGTTAACGGCCCAATACCTGCGTGGCGAGCGGGAGATTCCCGTTCCCGAGACCCGGCTGAATGGCAACGGTCGCCAACTGGTGATCCGCGGGGCGCGCGAGAACAACCTGAAGAACATCGACGTGGCCTTCCCGTTGGGCAAGTTGATCTGTGTCACCGGCGTCAGCGGCAGTGGCAAGAGCTCGTTGGTGATCGAGGTGCTCTACAAGCGCCTGGCGCAATTGATGTACCGGGCCAAAGACCGGCCGGGTGCCCACGATGACATCGAGGGCGTCGACCTGCTGGACAAGGTGATCGACATCAACCAGTCGCCGATCGGGCGCACGCCGCGCAGCAACCCGGCCACCTATACGACGGTGTTCACCGCCATCCGCGAGCTGTTCGCCAACCTGCCAGATTCGAAGGTGCGCGGCTACAGCCCCGGCCGTTTCAGCTTCAACGTCAAGGGCGGACGGTGTGAGGCCTGCCAGGGTGACGGCATTATTCGCATCGAGATGCAGTT
>CAZHBM010000185.1:0-7629 GCA_964529945.1 uncultured Anaerolineales bacterium
TCCTCGTCCATCAAAGGCTCCACAAGTTGCAGCAGAAAGAACTGAGCGGTCTCGACCGTCAGGAAAACCGGCGGGTGTTCAGGATGGGCAAAGCCGGCCTGGGCACCGATCAGAGGCCAAAAGAGCGCAATCAGGCGACGCGCCAGCCCATCAAAAGTCAGAATGTCTACCTCTCGCCGGGGCCCCAGATTCGGATCAACCAGCACGTCGCGATATGGTTGCGCCAACACTCTTTGAGGCAGCAACACCAGAATCGATGTGTCCGGCATTGCCTGTTCGACCAGCCAACGCAGACGACCTGCCGCCAGGGTCGTCTTTCCGGCGCCCGCCGGGCCGGTCAGGTATAACTTAACAGTGGGATCTGAACGCAGAAGATCCTCTACCGAGACGGTGTCTTGGGGCAAGAGATATCCTCATTCTCAACACGTGAAGGTTAGGCCACGCAACTTGCCTGTGATACAATATCCGGTGAACAGTATACTTTATCCGGCAGGCAGGTACAAACACTAATGACGTCCACCCGCTATTCTGTATTCCCCAGAACGCTGGTATTTCTACTCAACGGCGATGACGTTTTGCTGATTGAGCGGGCCGCCGATGCCACCCTTTTCCCCGGCAAATACAATGGCGTGGGGGGGCACGTGGAGCGCGGCGAAGACGTTTTGGAGGCGGCCCGGCGCGAAGTGTTGGAAGAAACCGGCTTGCAGGTATCCGGATTGAGCCTGCGCGCCATTCTACACCGTAATGAAGGCAGCGACCGCCCCGGTGCTCTCGTCTTCGTTTTTGTGGCCCACGTGGACCAGCGTGCCGTGCGCGATACGGCCGAGGGACGGTTGTTTTGGGTAGCGTTGGACGACCTGCAGCGGGTGGCGTTAATGCCCGATCTGTACGATCTGTTGCCCCGTCTGCTGGCGCTACCCCCGCTGGCACCCCCCATTTTCGTTGCAGGTGAATGAAAGGTTTAACCGGATGAGTGCACAAGTAGACCGAGGCAGAGGCACACTCGACCCCAGTATCCCTGCCAAAGAACTGCAGGGCGATCTCAATGCAGCCGCCGCCCTATTGTTTGATTGGAAGAAAGACACGCTGACGCCTGAGCTGCTCTTGCTGGCATTTGTCAACGACGCCGGCTGCAACGCTCAGGCCATCTTGTCCAACCTCCTGGCCACTCGAGGCCGCAAATGGCAGCCCTTTGCCGCCGCCGTGCAGACGGCGGCCCAGGAACGTAATGCGCCTGACGTTAAGTTCGACTGGGTGTCCGATAATGGCCAACGCGTCCCCCTCTCGGACGAATTGCTGATCGTACTGGACGAGGCGCTGTCGATGGCGCGCGCCCAGGATGAAGTCTACGTCGGCACGCAACACGCCCTGCTGGGCATGCTGCATCCCAAAGTGGGGCTGGCCAGGTTTCTGGAATCTTATGGCATCACCGAGCGGGCCTTACAGGAGTCGCTGCGTGACCAGGCATTGACCAGGAGCGCTACCACCACCGATTACGTGGCCCTGGCAAAACAGGGCGATATCCAGCCGGTCTACTTTCGTGAGGAATTGCTGCGCGATCTCATCGGGTTGTTGACTTTGGCGCAAGACAGGCATGTTATCCTCGTCGGGCCGGAGGGCGTCGGCAAACGAACCCTGGTTTACAGCCTGGCGTTGGTGATTGCCGATGGCAAGGGTCCGGCGGGACTGGACGCTGTGGTGCGAATCAACGAGGAGGCCCTGCTGGACAACAGCAAAGCCGCCTTGCAGGCGGGCATCAGGCGGGCCAAAGGCGGTATCCTGTTCGTGCCGCACATTGCCCGTTTCTTCGGCGGATTTCGTGCCGACTTTCCAGAACAAACCGCCAAAGAGTTGATGAAAGCCTTTTTCTCGCAAGACGTGGTCGTTGTCGGCACGGCGACCGAGGGCGAATACAGCGAACGTATCAAGACAAATTCAGCGGTGAACAGCCGTTCACACGCCCTGCGCGTCGAAGCTGCTTCAGTCGACGAGACCACCGCAATGCTTGCCGCGATCAAACCGCGATTAGAATCCGATTACCAGCTCTCCATTGCCGAAGATTGCCTGCAGGAGACGGCCCGCCTGGCCGGCCGCTACCTCACGAATGCCCCCCTCCCTGCCAGCGCCGTTCAATTGCTCCACCGGGCCTGTGCCATGGTTAAGATGAGTGAACAAGCCGGTATGGGATCGACCGCCAATGTGAAACAAGATGGGACGTTGGACACTGAAGATGTACTGATAACCGTCAGCCAGCTTACGTCCATCCCTGTCGCCAAGCTGGGCGCCGATGAACGAGCGCGCTACGCGCACATGGTCGAGTTCTTGCGACAGCGGATCATCGGCCAGGACGAGGCGCTGATTGCCGTCAGCCGAGCCGTAAAAACCGCCCGGGTTGGTCTAAAGGACCCCAAGCGACCGATTGGTTCATTCTTCTTCTTGGGGCCGACCGGCGTGGGTAAGTCGGAATTGGCCAAGGCATTGACGGAGTTCCTGTTCGGGTCCGAAGATAACATGATCGTGCTCGATATGACTGAGTACCAGGACGAAAACGCGGTCAACCGGATGATCGGTGCCCCACCGGGCTACGTCGGATATGAAGAAGGAGGCCAGCTCACGGAAAAGATGGCGGCCAGTCCCTACGCCGTCGTGCTATTCGACGAAGTCGAGAAGGCACACCCACGGGTGCTGGATGTTTTGCTGCAGATTATGGAAGAAGGCCGGCTAACAGACGGCAAGGGGCGCACGGTCAGCTTCACCGACAGCGTGATAATATTGACCAGCAACATCGGTGGCGAGTATCTGGTCGATCCCAATTTGTCATACGCCTCGGCCCGAGAAAAAGCTGAAGGGGCCTTGAAACGCAGCTTCCGTCCCGAGTTTCTCAACCGGCTGAGCGACATCATATTCTTCAACCGCTTGGACGACAGCGCGCTGCGCGGCATCCTGGATCTGTTGCTGGCCAAAGAGATAAAACTGGCCGGCCAGCAGGGCATCCGGCTGGAAGTCAGTGACCCGGCCCGGAGTTGGCTGCTGCAACAGAACCAACACCCCGAATGGGGCGCCCGCCCGTTGCGACGTATCCTGGAGAAGCACATACGCGAGCCACTGGCCGACTGGCTTATCAAGGAAAACCCACCCGCGGATTCGGCTGTCCGGGTGGACATGGGTCGGGATATCCTCAGGTTTTCCAGAATGGGGTGAAACAAAACCCGGCTCGCAGGGTCTCCAAGAGAGACCCTGCGAGCCGGAAATGGCCGAGTTTTATGCTGTATGGGTTGAGGGCGGCTCGAACAACCCGGAAAACCGGCTACTCTTCGGAGGCTTCTTCTGCGTCCTCTGCCCGTCGTCCAACAAGTTCTGGTTCGACAGACACCTCGCCCACTTGCTCGAGAAGGCCTTCCTCTTCTTCTGCTTCTTCCTCAAGGATACGCGGCGCCTCGATACGGGCAACCACGGTGTCGGGGTCCGACAGAAAGACTACGCCGGAAGGCAGTTCCAGGTCCGACACCGTGACCGTGTCGTGGAAGTTCTCTAACGGTGAGAGGTCGACCTCGATCGTGGACGGCAGATCGGCCGGCAAACACTCAACCTCCAGGAAATCCATACCCTGCACGAGGATGCCACCGAGAGAGCCGACCGCCGGAGCTTCGTTAATCAGAGACACCGGAATTTCGGCACTGATCTTCTCAGTCATCACTACTTGCAGGAAGTCAACGTGAATGATGTTGTGCCGAATGACATCACGTTGTATCTCTCGCGCCAGGGTCGGTACCGGCTCAGCTTTCCCAATCTTGAGGGAGATCAAGGTGTTGCCGCCAGCTTTAGCCAACACCTTGTGCAGCGTTTTACTATCAATTTGGATGGATGAGGTCTCGACTTGGCTGCCGTAAAGCACGGCCGGCACGTATCCGTCCGCCCGTACCTGCTTGACGTGCTTTCGGGTACCTTCTCTTGTTTCTGCATTGAGCAACAACTGTTCCATTTCAACGACTCCTCGGTTAACTTCTTCAAAGCACCTGATTTTAGCTCATTTCGAAAAATACGTCAAGAAAATGCTGTCCGTGTGTCTAGCTCGACGGCGTCACCTTGCCAACCGCCGCTCGCATTGCGGGCAAATACATCTGGGTGGTGTAATCGTGAAGCATACGTGTCGTGCAGAAATTTGGCCCAATACTGCAGATCGATTCTTTCACCATCTGCAACCAGCCACCGGGCAGGCCGCTCTCGTCCCGCCGGTAAAATAAGGGAACGACCTCTTCTTCCAGAAGACGGTACAAGGACTGGCTATCCTCCCAATCCTGCGTCTCAGTATCCTCAATATTTTCCCCGTCACCGATCACCCAGCCGTTCTTCCCGTCATACGCTTCAGCCCACCAGCCATCACTGATACTCAAGCTGGGCACTCCGTTGATACCCGCCTTTTGGCCGCTGGTACCGCTGGCCTCATTGGGGCGACGTGGCGTGTTTAGCCACACGTCGCATCCCTGAACCAGGTAGCGGGCCATATTGATGTCATAGTTCTCCAGAAACACGATGCGACCGGCCAAACCGGGCTCCTGTGAGCGGCGATACACCTGGCGAATGAGGTCTTTCCCGGGTTCGTCGGCCGGGTGGGCTTTGCCCGCAAACACGATTTGGACGGGCCTGCCCGGCTGGTTAAGTATTTGCTTGATCCGTTCGATATCGCGGAAAATGAGGGTGGCTCGTTTGTAGGTGGCGAAACGGCGTGCGAATCCGATGGTCAACGCCTGGGGATCGAACAGCGAGTGCGTATTCTGCAATTGCCAGTCTTCCGCCCCGACGCGCCACAGATGATAGTGGGTCCGGTAACGAATGAATTCAACCAGTTTGGTGCGCAGAAGCTGGCGTACTTTCCACAGAGCCTGATCGGGAATGTTCAACGCCGTGGCCCAATTCTCGCTGTTGCTGAGGTCTTGGTCCCAATCGGGCGGGAAGTAGCCGTCAAACAGCTCTTTCATTTCGGGGGCCAGCCAACTGCCGGTATGCACACCGTTGGTAATCGCGTGGATTGGAACTTCTTCAACCGACCGGTCGGGCCACAGGAACTGCCACATCCTGCGTGTAACCTCGCCGTGCAGTTGGCTGACAGCATTGTAGTTGCCGGCCAGCTCGAGCCCCAGAACGGTCATACTAAAAGCCGGCCCCCAGGGCTGGTCGTGACGTGCCAGGTCCAGAAATTCATCCCGGCTGAGTCCCATCTCCTGCCAATAGCCATCGAAGAACCGTTCCATCAGATCGAAACTGAATACGTCGTGTCCTGCCGGCACCGGTGTGTGGGTGGTAAAGACGGACGTCTCTCGAACGGTCTGCAACGCTAGATCATAAGGCGTTCCGGAAGCCACCAGTTGCCGCACACGCTCCAGAAGCATAAACGCCGGGTGGCCTTCGTTCACGTGCCAGGCCGAGGGGGTTATTCCCAGTGCTCGTAACGTACGAACGCCGCCTATGCCCAACACCATCTCTTGAGACAGGCGCATTTCGCGGTCACCGCCGTAAAGTCGAGCAGACAGGTGGCGGTCCGGCGGAGCATTAGGGTGGATATCGGTGTCCATCAGGTACAGTGCCACACGGCCCACCTGAATCTGCCACACCTTGGCGTAAACACTGCGCCCCGGCATCTGCAGCTCGACCACGATCTCGCGTCCATCCCGATCAAAGGCGGGCAGAGCCGGCACGGCCGAAAAATCCAGCTTCTCATAAATGGCTTCCTGGTCCCCATTGGCGGTGATCTCCTGCCTGAAGTAACCTTGGGGATAGAGGAATCCGACGCCGACCAGAGGCAACCCGAGGTCGCTGGCCTCTTTACAATGATCGCCCGACAAAATGCCCAGGCCGCCGGAGTAGATTGGCAGTGCTTCGTGAAGGCCGAACTCGGCCGAAAAATAGGCGATTGGACCATCGCCGTCTTGAGGAAAATTGTCTCCGAACCAAGTCGTAGCGCCGGCCATGTAGGCATCGAAATCGGCCATGACGTGATGATATTGGCGCAGAAAATTGGGATCTCGCGCCATATCTTCGAGAGTCGATTGGCGCACTTCCCTCAGAAAGTGTACCGGGTTGTGGTAAATCTCCTCCCAAAGCGCAGCATCAACGGTTTGAAACAGTGCCTGCCCCTTGGTGTTCCAAGACCACCACAAGTTGTAGGCCAATTCCGAGATGCGGCTGATTCGGGATGGGATGGGTGTGAACCCAGATGCAATTCTGATAATATCCATATATGACACTCCCCACTGCACTGCTTGAAACGCGAACAATAACTCTTGAATTCTAAAGATACGCGCCGGAAAGTCAAGAACGCCGGCCGGCCTTGTTTACTTACTTCTCTGGAGCGGCCCCACTCACGGCGCGAATAGTCGTTCCCCCATCCATATTCCTGCCGGTCAAGCCGGATTCCACCCTGCCCGGGATTTCACCTGAGGTAATCAACACCTCGAGCGAAGGCAATTTCTCCACCAGTTGGAGCATGCCTTGCACCTTCGAAGCCATACCGCCCGTAACGTCCGTTGCGTGAGATCCACCAAGAAAATTCCGTATCCGGGGCCACGTCTGCGCGGTGACCAGCGGGTAGATGTCTGCGTCAGGCACGATCAAAGGGTCGGCGCCGAACACGCCATCGACGATTCCTGCCAGCACGATACGATCAGGCAACAGCGTCTCGGCGATATGGGCAAAGATTTGTTCGGTGGAGATGATCGTGAAGCCCTTTGTATCGTCCAGTGCCACGTCACCGTACACCACCGGCACCAACCCGGCCGCCAACACCCGTGACAATGGGTACGTGTTGTAGCTCACGATTTCCCCCGACTGGCAACTCGCCGATGCCAGCGGCTGCAAGCTGACCACCGGCACGCCGGCCGCGAAAAGAATGTCCACGACGATGCGATTGAGTTGCGCCGCCGCCCGGGCCGTTTCTACAAAGCCGCGCCAGCTATCCGCGTGGATGTCTCCAGCTTGCGTTTGGAACTGGTGGGCCACCTGGTGCCCGAACGAGCCCGAACCGTGACCAATCACCAGCCGCAAATCGGGCTGCGACGACAGCGCAGCCCGGATTTCGAACCCCAGGCGCCGGATGACATCGGTTCGCGCCGCAAAGGCTTGTCGCTTGTCAGTGATCACCGACCCGCCCAATTTGAGGAAGACCAGATCAGGTGTCATCGCTGTTGCCATCCACCATCCCCAACACGTAATGATGATGGGCCCAGACCGCCTTGATCTGCCACGGGATGGGGGCGTGATCGAGCCAGGCGTATTTTATCACCCTGTCGTAAAGATCCGGTTCTTCTCCCAGGTAATAAGCCATGGTGCTCCAGGTCCAGTCCTGGCCGGTAAACCGGGCATCAAGCGACTTACTCTTGATGCCCAGCCGTTTCAGGACTTCCGCGGCCGGCATTACGGTGTCGGGCCATGGGGGCACGTCCATCACCCCTTCCTCAAGGAAACTCACTCCCAGCCGGCGTAGTGTGTGTTTGATGCGCCGCATATTCACCCATCTTTCATCCACCGTCTCAAAGAAGTCGCGATCGATGACGAACTTGCGTAGCAGGTAACCAACTTGAATCCTGTTCGGCATGGCCACGAACACCAGTTTTCGGCTGACGCGCACCAACT
>CAZHBM010000186.1:0-7578 GCA_964529945.1 uncultured Anaerolineales bacterium
GAGCCTGAACTGACTGTGCCCGCCTGGTGGCTCGCTGAGAATATTGCCCGAGGCTGAGGTCAGCGTTGGACCTCTTCCACTTCCTGGTACCAGGGCAAGCGTTTGCCCACTCTGGATCGCACCTTCCACGCCAGCGATTTGGTTTCCGCTTCCAACGCTTCCTGCAGTCTTGCCAACCGCTGCCGGACAAGCTGTTTCTGGTGCGGAGACAGGGAAACCTCGTCCGAATCCAGAAAGACGGTCACGCGTTCGGCGGTCAACGAAACCGTCGTGTACAGGCCCCAATCCAAAGCGCAAAGGCGGGCAATCACGTCCTGGTTGATGGTTTCCCGATCGCTGCTGCCGACTTCGTGGTCGAGCAGCAACGCCAACAGGTCGAGAATGTCCTTACGGTTCAATTCGACAATCTGGGCTTTGGATAGGTACAGCTCGGCCAGAGGCACCGTCAGTGGCTCGACGGCTAGCCGACCGGCCAGCGGAATCTTGTGGGCCATGTCGAAATCGCCGACAAATATGTCGATCTGGCGCCCGCGCATTTCGTCGTGGTACAACTGCCGCCGGTCGCCGTTCAAAGTATTGAACATCTTGTTGGGCGTATAGCCCAGTCGCGGCAGCAGTTCCAGCAGGAAACGGCCACCGCGCCGGTCTACTACAAAGTCAATGTCGGGATACGTGCGTTCGAGCGCGCGGTGACCGGCTACCGGGCAGTGAGCCTTAACCGCCAGCCCCCCGATCAGGCGCAGCAAGATACGATTGCGCTCTGCCTCGGCAACAATGCGGACCATCTCGTCCTCAAGGCCATCCAGAGTGAGCGTGTTCATAGGGATCGCCTGTCCCGGAAGACGCCTCTATTCGACCGGAATTTCTTCATAGACCTTGTTTATGTCCAGCCCCTCTCGCCGGCGATAGGCTCTGAACCCCAGGAAGATCAGCAACGCCAGGATGTACATGGCGCCCATATAGATCACCGAACTGCTATTGGACAGGCCGATACCGTACAATTGATTGGGGTCGATCAGCCACTCGTACAGCAGGAATACCAGAAAGCCGCCGAACACGACTCCCGCAACGGTAATCAAAGGCACGCCCAATATTTTGTACTTGGCGATCGGTGAAGCATTATAGAGGTCCGGCTTAACATACGGCAGCACAATGGCCGAGATGGTCGAACCGAGATAGGTGACCGCAATCACCAACGTCGAGCACAGGGTCAGGGATTGGAAATCGGCGATGTTCCAGGCAAACAAGGCCGATACGACCAGCGACGGCACTACCATCAGCAACAGGGCATACAACGGAGTCCGCGTTCGCGGATCCACCTCGGCCACTTTTTCCGGCAGCAACCGGTCGAAAGCGGCGGCAAAGATGACGCGTGTCGAGCTAAGAAATACCGTGCCCGACCAGCCGAACCACCACATGCTCATCGCCACGATGACGATGAATTGGATAACGCGGCTGGGCGTCATGAACACCGCCAGCAGGGCCGGATAGGGCCAGATTGGCAACGGTGGGGCCTGGTCGGTGTAGCCCCAGCGATAATTCCACCACGCCCCATTGGCCTTGGAGTAGAAGTCCCACGTCAGGGTCTTGTTGATCAACAGAAAGAAAACCGCCGCCAGGATGGTGGTGACGATCAATGCACCGCCCATGCCCCAGAAGTTGCGCTTGAAATCGGTGGCACCGCGCACCTCGCCATACAGCGTTGCGCCCCAATTTGGCCACAGGTTGAAAAACACGATATACGGCATCGCCAACAGGATGGCTACCAGGCCGCCGCCGAACAGAGGGACGGTCGCTCCCGCCTCCTCGCCGGCCGCCATGATGCTGTCGTACAAGCCGCCCGCCTGTGCGCCGAATAGGGCCGGCCCCTCTCGCTCCAAACCGGCCTGGAAAGTCGCCTGGTTACCAAATAACAGAAATCCGAACACAATCAGCAGGCCGGCCATTCCCACCCAAAAACAGATCTTCTGGATTTTTGAATAAGCCTTCATGCCAATTGCAATGTAAACCGAGACGAAGATACAGGTGATGGCAGCGGCAACAAACAGCCCCAATGACGTCTGGCTGAACCACAATGCCGCATCGGTCGCGCCCAGAATGCCCAGCAAGGGGGTGAAGAATATCTGGCGCAGCATGTCACCGTAAAGCGGCACCCACAGCCATAGGATGAACCACCAGCCGGTGACGGCCAACACAAAGCCGACGCCCCCGCCCAGAATTCGGCTCTGCCACACGTAGTCGCCGCCGGCGCGCGGCATCACGGCAATCAGGCTGGCGTATATAATCACCTCGAAGAGAATAAAAAAGCCGCTCACCAATAACACCGGCAGCAGGCCACCTTCAAAATAGTACATCTGGCTAAAACTGTACAGCCCTAGCGTCACCAGGTTTATTGAAAATGTCGCATAAATGAATGCATCGAACACGGACCAGGACCGGACCAGCCCCGTCGCCTTTCTAAGAAAGAGCGAACCATCAAAATTGGTTTCAGTACTGCTTGAATGCGTCAACGTGGGTTCCTCCTCTCCTTTGATCTCGGTTGGCGGCTGCGCATCGACGACTTAGTGAACGGCACAAGCCATCGCTCTCTGCTGCCAGCCTATTTCTCCATCTCTATTAACCTGTCGTGAGGATATAGCTCTCTACTTTGCCGGGGGCGAGATTCACGACAGCGCCCAACAAGCTGCCCTGCTCATACACACTGCCGGGATTTATGCACAAAGTCCTCCCCAGCCGCACAGTGCCCTTACTCTCGTGGATGTGCCCGAAAAGACCCAACAATGGTTGATTTTCCTCGATTATCTCCCTCACTGCGTGACTGCCGACCGGGACCAGGTATTGCCCGGCCCGTTTCGGCCGCAAGTCATCCGTTAATTCGGGGGCGGCGTCCAGGGTCGAATCGAAAGGCGGCACGTGTATGTTGAAGACGCAGTTGGACATGTCCTGTACCTCATCCAACATCGCCTGGTAACGGCGACGCAGATCTGCCTCGGACTCTTCCCTGAAAGTATGCCATGGTGTCCGGTTGCTCCAGCCAGAGCTGATCATCTCGTGATTGTCGTCCAGGTGGACCACCCGACCTTCGGCCAACGTTACGTGCTCAGAGGTCCGGATCAGGTCGTCCAGCTCAAACATGTCGTCGTTACCGGGCGCGACGAAACAACGGAGACCAGATCCGGCCAGCTTGGTTTCGGCGTAAGCCAGCCATTCTTCGACCGTCTGCAATGCGGCCCGTCGAAAGATGGCATCTAACTGTGTTGGGTCTGCCTGCAGCGCACGGATTTCGTCCGGCGTCGTCAAATATGGATAGTAGCCGCGGCTTCTGACCCTCTTCTGCATGGCCTCGACCTCGTCCCGCCCTTCGAGCACTGATTCTTGTTCCAGGAGAACCGCTCGAAAGCGATTATTACCGATATCTACAATAGGGACGACGGCCTTTCCGGTCATATCGCCGCCGAGAATGATCACGTCTGCTTCGTAGAACTTTCCGGCATTGATAAATTTCTTCCAGCAAATCTCAGAACCGTGCACGTCTGTGGCAAAGAATATTCTGGTCGGCAATCAAATTCCTCTCTCAGGCCCGATGTTGACTTGTGAGCTGGGGCAGGCAAGCCACTAAGACGACGAATTGGTCCGCCGGCCGCCACCCAAAAGGAAGAGCCGTCGTCTCTCTTGGGGGCTAGTTCACAAGACGCGACGGCTCACGTCAAATCTCTTTGTACCCTCGGGGACAAGTTCACTCGGTTGGCCGGACTCCAGTCTCTTGACGGTCGCTCAATAAGCCGGCACTTGCGCAGAGATTGCGCAAGTATACCACAAAGCATCGCGTTGTCAACCGAAAAATTTGCCCGCTCTGCCTTCTATCCCGCCAGGTTACGCTGCACGTATGGCACCAATTCGCCCAACGGCACCTGAACGACGTCCCGGCCGGCACGCGGCTTGACCTCGACCACGCCCTGGCTCAGCCCCCGGTCGCCAACGACTACGCGTAGCGGCACGCCGATCAGGTCGGCATCGTTGAACTTTACGCCGGCACGCTCGTTCCGGTCGTCGAACAGGACCCGAATGCCGGCCTCTTGGAGCTGGCGACATATCCTGCCCGCCTGTTCTCCGGCCGTCGAATCGGGTTTTCCAATGCTCATCAAGTAAACGTCAAAAGGCGCCGTTTCGGTCGGCCAGGTCAGGCCGTTCTCATCGTGAAGCGTCTCGGCCATTTGTGCCAGGATACGATGGGCGTAGAACCAAAACCAGCCGGCAACGATTGGCCGGGCCTCGCCCTCAGCATCCAGATAGCTGATTCCGTTGGCGACTACCGCGCTGGGCGGCAGGTGATGGAAACCGGCCAACTCGACCCCTGAAAACACTTCCAGGCTGTGGCCGCACTCAGGGCAATCGTCACCGGCGTGGGTCAATGTGATGTCGGCAACGTGACGCGCCGAGTAATCGCGACCGTAGTTGGCGTTCATTTGATGATAACCGGCCCGGTTGGCCCCCACCACCAGGTTAGGAGACGCAGGGATGAGGTCATCGACAACCACCTCGGCGCCGCGTGTCCCGATAGGCGACCCGTAGCCGGGCACTGCACCCCACCGCCGTATTTCGGTTTCACTTGCCGGCCGTACCCCAACCAGTTCCAGCAGGCGGCACAGTTTGGGGTGGCTGAGCTCTTTGTCTCCGCGCACGATGGCGATAATCCCGCGCTCGTCGCCCTCGGCCGTGCGTCCCACCAGAAAAATGGCTTTTCCCGTTTGCGCGGCGTCCACGTTGAGAAAGGCTGCCAGCTCTGCGATGGTGGTACAGTCGGGCGTCTCGACCAACTGCAGCGGCAATACCTCTCCTGCCCCATCAGCCTTCTTCTGGCCGCGTGCCGTTCGCTGGTCCTCCATATAGCCGCAGTTCGGGCACCGCAACACGTGAATGTCGCCCGTTTCAGCCGCCTGGATCAGGCTGAAGCCAACGCTTTTTTCGTCGCTGTCCATGAACTGGGGTACGGTCAGCACATCCAATCCCAACCGTCGCAACACACCGCTGAATGTATGCTGTAATTGGTGGCGTATCGACCGCATTTCTTCTTCGGTGGCCTGTAGACTACAGCCTTCCAGGACAGACGCCGGAAGGTCATCGAACCAGCCATCGGAAAGCCGGCCTCCGGCCGCCGGCGCATAGTTGATCCAATGGACCAGCAACGGTAGCTGCTTGTAAGACTGAATGATCGAAGCCGCGACACTGAGGAAAGGCGCCGGCACGACGCCGGAAAACAGGAGGGTACATTCGTCGCCCGCCGGCAATGCCTCACGGTCTCTCGTCGCCGGTGGAGACCCCATCGCCTGGCCGCCCATCATCTCAAGTGATACGCCAGCCGCGTCCAGGATGCGGTCAAGCGTCCGCCGGCCGAGCGGCAGCAGACACAAGGTGTGATCCTGAGTCACGGCCAGAAAACCCGCTCGCAGCAGGTACTGCTTCCCGGCCGTCTTGGCCTCGCGTGGAGCTTCTCTGAGT
Organism: uncultured Anaerolineales bacterium; assembly: GCA_964529945.1. Taxonomy (GTDB): domain Bacteria; phylum Chloroflexota; class Anaerolineae; order 4572-78; family NAK82; genus CAZHBM01. The sequence continues at coordinate 5,500 of CAZHBM010000186.1, forward strand.
GTTCGAACGAACAATTGCGAAAAACGCATGTGGGCCTGACCCAATACAAGGATTCTGTGTTTGATTGGAGATGGGAAGTTATGTCAAGTAGTACCAAGAAACGAGGTGGATTTTATGCTTCTTTGCGCCAGACGATATTTGCCTTCGGCAGCTGATCGTCGGCCAGTAACGTGACCTCGTCAATGATGGCGGCGACTGAGTGATCGACGGGCACAAACGTCTCAGGTAGAACCAGTGCCGCCTCCCTGCCACCCAGCACACATACCAATTCTCCCGGCCCGGCCTGGGCCGTCCCATCGGTGGCGATAACGGGATCGCCTTTGGGCTGCAGGTCACGGTCCAGCGGCTGGACAACCAGGAATTTGATCCCCACCAGCCCTTCGTACTTTTGCGTAGCCACCAGCGTGCCGATCACGCGCCCGAACTTCACCGGTCGTCGCTCCCTTGCCATACCAATTGGCCGAATCGAGTCGAGCGAACCAGATTGGCAACCAGTTCTTCGTGGAGTTGGGGGATAACTACCTGCTGCACCAGTTGACTCGGGTCGGCAAGGGCACCCACGCCGATCTCCACCGCCGCTTCCACCTCGGACACGATGCCCTGGAACAGACAGTACCCCTTGCCCCCTAACCCATCCGCCAGCCGGATGGTTCGCAGGACCACGTCAGCCCCCTTGACACCGGCATCGGCGGCGTGAATGGTCGAAGCAGCGTGCCAGGTTTCGATCACCCCCAGCGCTTCACCTTCACCGGCCGCATTGCCGCCGGCGATCGCCGACACCACATCAGGATGCACTCCCGGCAGGAACACCTTGTCCAACAAGCCGGTGGCTCCAACCTCCAGTCCCGCCTCGAGACTTTCCTGCACTTCGGCCACCTGGCCGGCAATCAACACCAGGTATTTCCCGGGTTGCACCGTGCCGGACGCCAGGCGTGAAATGGGCGCCTTCTTCACCATGGCATCGGCCGCATGAATACCGACAGCGATACTGCTGAATTCAAGTAAGGCCAATGCCGGTTCTTGCTGCTCGCTCATCGTCTCTTTCGGCCACCTTTGTCGCTAAATGATGCGGAAACGGTCTTTCAAGACGCAACGCCGCTCGCGGGTGAATGTTCTGGAAGAGGTCAGGCCCTCGCCGGTTGGGCTGGCGATGGAGAAACTGGTGAAGCCCTCGCCTTCAGCGCCCAGCCCGGCCAGGTGCCAGGCATTCTTCACGAATATGCTGCCCTGGAATGCACGCGCCATGGCGCTCAGGCGATCGATGTTCCGGCTATACATGCTGGCCGAGTGGCGGAAACCGTGTTCTGCCTCAACTGCCAGCTCGATACCGTGTTCGACGCTGTCAATGCGCACAATGGGCAAGACAGGCATCAACTGCTCGGTCCAGACCAGCGAGTGACGCTCATCCTCCACCTCGGAGAAGACCAGGCGCACCTCATCGCCGGCGTTGATCCCGATCTCCTTGAGCAATACGGCGGCGTTCTGGCCCACAAACTGCTTGTCGACCACCGCTTGCTGCCCCGACCCGCGATCCTCCAGGAAGATCGATTTCATCAGGCGGCTAAGCTGCCAGGAGGTGATCTCAACCGCGCCGCACGCTTTCATCTCCGCCTTAAGTTGGTCGGCGACCGACGAAACCGCGAAGACCTCTTTCTCGTCGACACAGATGATATTATTGTCGAACGAAGCGCCGCGCACAATCTGGCGCGCCGCCAGTGGAATGTCGGCCGTCTCATCCACCACCACCGGCGGGTTACCCGGGCCGGCGCAAATAGCTCGTTTGCCGGAGTGCATCGCTTCGTGGACAACCGCCTCGCCGCCGGTCACCACCAGAAGATTGATCCCCGGATGAACCATCAGCGCCTTGGCGCTGTCGATGGTCGGCTCGGTGACACAGGTGAGCAGGTCTTGAGGGCCGCCGGCCCGCAGGATAGCCTCATTCAACAAGCGAACGGTGCGGGCACTCACGCGTTTCGCCATCGGATGCACGTTAAAGACGGCCGAATTGCCGGCGGCCAACATTCCGATCGCGTTGTTGATAATGGTACTGGTCGGGTTGGTGCTGGGGGTGATCGCTCC
>CAZHBM010000187.1:0-7562 GCA_964529945.1 uncultured Anaerolineales bacterium
GCTTCACTCGGCGGCATGGACCGGGAGCCAGGCCGGCACCGCTCTTTCAGGATTCATCAACGGCGCCCTGCAGAAAACCGGGGGGCAACATCCCGACGTGCAGGCCTGGTACGGCTGGTTTGCTCAGCACCTGGTGCTGCCAAATCCAGTCTTCTGGAGCTACCTGGTCAGTTGGGGAGAATTCCTGGTCGGTGTGGCCCTGATTCTGGGCATTTTCACCGGCATTGCTGCCTTCTTCGGCAGCTTTATGAACTTCAACTATTTGTTAGCCGGCACCGTCAGCACCAACCCGATTTTGTTCGCGATCGCCACGCTTCTCGTGCTCGCCTGGAAAACAGCCGGCTGGTGGGGGCTGGATCGCTGGGTATTGCAGCTACTGGGAACCCCATGGAGTCCGGGCAGGATATTTCACGAGAACGACCCGCGCCCCACAGGGCAAAGGGAAACCTAGCCGCACGGATAATCCAGTGATGCCACCGGCAACTTGCGGGGGTGTGCCACATTGGGCATGCCCAATCTTCGTGGATGAGGTGAGATTGGGATAGGGTAGTATTTATTTGAGCAAAGAGGCGGTCTTCGCCTCCGCGCGGCCAACTAGTCTCCGTTTAATCGGCGACAAAGGAGATTGAACAATGAATGGCTTTTTTCACTTCATCGCTGGTCCGGCCGGCAGAATTATTCGTGCTGTGGCCGGGATTCTTTTGATCCTGATCGGCCTGATTTGGATCCAGGGCGTCGTCGGCTGGATTGTGGCAGTCATTGGCCTGGTGCCATTGGCTGCCGGGGTCTTGGACTACTGCGTGTTCGCACCGCTGTTTGGCCTACCGTTTGTCGGCAAAGCCCTGCGCGAGGCCAGCGGACAATAGCACCGGCAGATCACGGTTAAACGCTTTCCGGTGCCAGGCGCACATTTCGCAATGGCGCCGGGAAGCAGTGTTGTTTACTCATCACCTTCCATGAAGGAGAGAACGAGTGTCACTGGACTCGCTGACACCCGAAAGACGTCTGCGTTTGCAAAACACGTTCGACGCGCTCCGACAGCGCGGCATCACTCCGGTTTTTGCCACTGACCGGCAGGCTGCATTCACAACGGTGCGGGAGCTCATCCCTGCCCAGGCCGCGGTTGCCCACGGCAGGTCGACTACGCTGGAGCAGATTGGCCTGGTCGACTATCTCAGCCGGCCAGACAGCGCTTATCGCTACCTCAACAGCCAGTGGTTGGCCGAATCCGACGCCGACCGGCGCGATCAGTTCAGGGCGAGACTATCCCTGCAGGCAGATTACTACCTGGGTGGTGTGCAAGCCATCTGCGACACGGGAGAGGTCATCGCCGCCGACGCCACCGGAAGCCGGCAGGCCTTTTACATTTTTGGACCACGCCACGTCATCTGGGTAGCCGGCGTCAATAAACTCGTGGCCGACGTTCAAGCCGGCCTTCGCCGTGTCAGGGAGGTGGCGTTGCCCCAGGAGGACCAACGCCTTAGGCGGCTGGGTAGAGCCGGCAGCTTCATTGGCAAATTAGTCATCTACGAACGAGAAAAACCCGGCCGCATCAGCCTGGTGCTGGTGGACGAGTCGCTGGGTTTCTGAGACCGAACCGATAACAACACTCGCATTCTACCTCATGGATTCCTTAAGCTCGTCCGAAAAATATGAGACCGTCCAGGCGAAGAGATTCCAGTGGCTGCAGTGGGTGGAAGCCTGGTATCTGGCTTATGCGTTGCTGGGCGCCGTTGTAGCTGGAATGATTCCCATTCTTCTCCCATTAGTCGTCAGTCGCGTCGGCCAGGCAAAGGACGTAGGACTGGTGGTGGCCGCATTTTATCTTGGCGGGCTGAGCGCTCCCTTATGGGGCCGGTTAGCAGATCAGTACCGCTGGCACCGTTGGCTTTTGGTCATCGGGTTGCTGGTGGGGGCCATAAGTCTGACCGTCTTCGCATTTTCCAGCAGCGTGACGGCGTGGGCGATGTTAGCTCTCATTACGAGTATCGGTACCGGCGCAGCCTCTACGGTAGCCAATTTGTTTGTGGTTGAAGCCCATCCGCAGGCCGAGTGGGATCAACGCATTGGTTGGTTGCAGACCTTTTATGGCGGAGGGCAGGTAGGCGGACTTATTCTGGCAGGGACACTTAGTCTGATTCAACTGCGGGTTGGCCTTTTTGTGGCTGCCGGATTGACGGGTACAGCAATGTTAATCGGAGGATTTACGACGCGCACACCGCAAACCGGACTCAAACAAAGGCCCGCCCTTTGGAGGCCCCTCCGTCACGGAGAGTGGGTATTCAACTCGCCCCAGCGGCTCTTTCACTATTTTCGGATTGAAACGTTACACAAGCTGAGGCCTGCTCTCAGTTCGCCATTCGGCCTGTTTCAGGTCACCTGGTTGCTGGCGTTTTCTGGGTCAAGCGCGGTCTTTTCCTTGTATCCAGTTCTGATGCAGCAACTATTCGGGATTGTACCGGCGGTTTCGGCGAGCGCGTTTGCGGTGGCAGCTGGTTTGGGGCTGGCACTCTATTCTCCGGCAGGCAAGTGGTCCACCTCGACCAGCTCTCTGGAAGTGCTCGGAGTAGCGGCAGGAATCCGGCTGACGGCCATCATTATTCTCCTGGCTCTGGGGTTGATCGGACTCGGCCAATCGGGGTGGATCGCTCTTCTTCCTTTCACGGTAATTGTGCTCACGTGGCCGCTGTGGATCGTCAGCGGAACAGCGCTCACAGCCCATCTGGCCACCGTCGATGAAGGTGAAGCAATGGGGATATTCAACGCCACCGCCGGCATAGCCGGCGTTCTCGGCGCGATCTTGGGCGGGTGGACCGCAAACTACTTAGGCTATAGGATGGTGCCGGCAGTGGCTGCCGTCGGCGTAGGGCTGGGGCTGCTTGTCGCGCTATGCATTCTGCCGCACCACACCAACGCGCAGGCTGTATGTCTATTTTGGAGGAAAAGAAATGACTGACTCTAAGAATATTGCTCCCGGTGCGCCGGGTATGCCGGCTCGCTGGACCTCGAGCGCCAAGCAAGGGGTGGGCACAGCCCTGGGCACCAACAGTCGCGTCTGGTTCACCATAAGTCACGGCATCTTTAACGAAATCTATTATCCGCGAGTTGATCAGGCGTGCACGCGTGATATGGGGCTGATCGTAACCGATGGGCAGGACTTCTTTTCCGAAGAAAAGCGCCACACCGACAGCGCCGTCCGCTGCCTGGCGCCGGGGGTGCCGGCCTATTTTCTTGCCAACACCTGCAAGCAGGGTCGCTACCGCATCGAGAAGAAGATACTCACCGATCCGCGCCGCGATACCGTGTTGCAGCAAACGACCTTCGTGCCACAACAAGGCCAATTGGCAGATTATCACGTGTACGTCTTGTTGGCTCCGCACCTGGGCAACCGGGGTGGCGGCAACACCGCTTGGCTGGGAGATTACAAAGGCGTACCGATGCTGTTCGCTCAGCGGGCAGATTACACCCTGGCCCTGGCCTGTTCAGCCCCATGGCTCAAACGATCCACTGGTTATGTGGGGGCTTCAGATGGCTGGCAGGATTTGAAGCGGCACAAGGAAATGAAGTGGACCTACGACCGAGCCGAGGACGGAAACATATGTCTTACGGCCGAAATTGACCTGACTTCCGCAGACGGCCAATTTCTCCTCAGCCTGGGATTTGGGCGCAACCAGGCCGAGGCGGGTCAGAGAGCGCTGGCCAGCCTGCAGGATGGCTTCGAGGCTGCACAGGCCGCCTACGTCGCCAGTTGGCAGAAATGGCAGGCCGACCTCAAGGCACTTGATCCTCCCAATAAGAAAGCTCGTAACCTGTACCGCATCAGTACCGCCGTGATACGCACCCACGAGGCCAAGCGCTTCCCGGGCGGTATCATCGCCAGCCTGTCCGTGCCCTGGGGCGCTACCAAGGGTGACGATGATTTGGGCGGTTACCACCTCATCTGGCCCCGAGATTTGGTCGAAGCAGCCGGGGGTCTCCTGGCCGCCGGCGCCCGGCAAGATGCCTGCCGGGTCTTGACCTATCTTCAGGTCACCCAAGAGGCCGACGGTCACTGGGCCCAGAACGCCTGGCTGGACGGCACGCCCTATTGGCGCGGTCTGCAAATGGACGAAACCGCTTTCCCTATTTTGTTGGTCGACCTGGCCCGCCGCGAAGGGGCGCTGGACAAAGATCGCCTGGCGCGCCTGTGGCCGATGGTTCGCCGGGCCGCGGCCTACCTGCTGCGCAACGGTCCGGTCACACCCGAAGACCGCTGGGAGGAAGACCCCGGCCTGTCTCCCTTTACGTTAGCGGTCGAAATCGCGGCACTGGTCGTTGCCGCCGACATGGCCCAACAACACGGCGAAACGGACGTTGTCGGCTACTTGCTGGAGACAGCCGATGCCTGGAACGCCCATATTGAGGCCTGGACCTATGTCCGTGATACAAGCCTGGCCGACGATGTTGGCGTTGAAGGTTACTACGTGCGCATCGCGCCGCCGGAGGTGGCCGAAGCCGCATCGCCGATCAACGGCTTTGTGCCCATCAAAAACCGGCCACCAGGCAACAACGAAGAACCGGCCGTACAAATGGTCAGCCCGGACGCCCTGGCACTGGTTCGCTTCGGTCTCAGGGCCGCTGACGACGCCCGCGTCCTGAACACGATCAAGGTCATCGACAGCCAATTGAAGGTAGAGACGCCCAACGGGCCGGCCTGGCACCGCTACAATGGCGACGGCTATGGTGAGCACAAGGACGGCGCCCCCTTCGACGGGGTCGGCATCGGCCGCGCCTGGCCGCTCTTCACCGGCGAGCGCGGTCACTATGAACTGGCCAATGGTCACGCCAGGCGGGCGCAAGCGCTATTGAAGGCCATGGAATCTTTCTCCGACCAGGGCGGTTTGATTCCTGAGCAGGTATGGGATAGTGATGATATTCCCGACCGGGAACTCTATCTGGGGCAGCCTACGGGATCTGCGATGCCGCTCGTTTGGGCCCACGCCGAATGTCTCAAACTGCGCCGGTCACTCCAGGAAGGTACTATATTCGATATGCCACCTCAAACGGCGCAGCGCTATCTGCATCAACAACACCGGTCGCCACACGCCATCTGGCGTTTCAACCACAAGGCGCGCTCTTTCCCGGCCGGCAAGAGGCTGCGCATCGAGGTGCTCCAACCGGCCACCATTCGCTGGAGTGCCGACGGCTGGAGCACCACTCACGATGTGGCCAGTCGCGATACAGGGCTGGGCGTCTACGTGGCCGATTTGCCCACTGAACGCGTCGACGCCGGACGGACCATCATTTTTACTTTTCGCTGGACCGAACAGGACCGGTGGGAGGATCGAGATTTTGAAGTTACGGTCGTCAAGACAAAATCGAAATAGCGGGAGCGCAGCGTTGCCAACTTGCCCTCACCGTCCGATTGTGTAGAATCACTAATTGGGTACCGAGAGGCGCGTCTGGACCGGGCGCGCGTGCCAGGTTGCCCGTCACGATCAACTGTCGCTCTCGTGCCGCAATTTGTATCACAACACCGAAAACTGGACCAACCACAAATAGGCCCCAACGCTACATCAACTTGGACGGCTGACCTGCCACCTCCACGATGGCACCGGTTGCACGAGGAGGAAACTATATGCCACGAGCACAGGAGACCCGCGCCGGGCGGCTAACCACCGCACTTCGCGCGGTTTCCAGGTTGTTTGACCGGTACGCACTTTCCACCAGCCGGCGCTCTTCCAACTTGCAGACATCCACATCCGCTGACCACGACGCACCGTCCTCGAGTCCTGTCAATAGTCTGCTGTGGGATGAAGAACGTCAGCTCCGGGGCATCTTCGAGCAAATGGCGGTGGGCGTGGCCCAGGTCAACCCTTCTGACGGGCGGTTCGCGCGAGTCAACGCCGCGCTGTGCCGATTGTGCGGCTATTCCCAAGAAGAATTGATGTCCATGACATTCGACGAACTCACTCACCCCGCCGATCGCGACAGCGATCGCGCACGCTATCAGGCGGCTCTGCGTAACGAGACAGATGGCTGGACAAGCGAAAAACGCTACCTGCGCAAAGATGGCCAAACCATATGGGTGCAGGTAATCGGTTCTGTCGTCAGGGATTCGGATGGAAGCCCAAAATTCAGCGCGGCCATCATTCAAGACATCAGCCGGCGCAAAGCCGCCGAACAGGAACGTCTGCGCCTTCTGGACAAGATTGACCATGACCGGGAGGCGCTAACAGATCTTACGCAAAAACTGCAGCAGGAACGCGACATACTGGAAACAGTGATGGAACACACCGATGCCCAGTTGGCTTACCTGGACACGGCGTTCAACTTCATTCGCGTCAACTCGGCCTACGCCACCGGCAGCGGGCACAGCCGGGATGAACTAATCGGCCATAACCACTTCGATTTGTTTCCCAACGCAGAGAACCAGGCTTTGTTCGAAACGGCACGCGATAGCGGTGAAGCAGTTCATTATCGCGCCAAACCCTTCGATTATCCCGACCAGCCCGAGCGGGGAACCACCTATTGGGATTGGAGTCTGGTACCTGTCAAGGATGAAAGCGGCGAAGCCCAGGGACTAACCTTCTCCCTAAAAGAAGTCACTCACCTGGTACAGATCGAACTTGAACTCAGCGCACACCTGGCACATCTCAACCGTCTTATCGACGCTTCACATCGCATCCTTGCTCAAGACAACCTTACCGACGTTTTGCAGCAATTTGCCGACCAGGCCAGGCAGCTAACAGGCAGCCGAATGGCTGTTGTGGGCCACAATCTCGTCAATGGGGCTTATGAACTCACCGCGACATCCTCATCAGGGAACATGTCGCCGGCTGAAGCGCAGGCAATTCTTCAGCCTTCATTGATCAACGAATCCGTTGGCCTGCTTGCCGACGACAATCTGGTGCACCTCAACGCCCAACAGATATTCGATGACCGGGGCTGGTTCAGGTTGTTGCATGACCTGGCATTGCCCGGCGGCCTCCTGGCTGTACAGTTGCCTTCTGCGGACGGATCAAAGCGCAACGTAGCGCTGCTCCTCGACAGTCTTCGCGGTGATTTCACCGCTGAAGATGAGGCCATTCTGTCCCAACTGATGACGTTGGTGACACTGGCTGTGCAGCACATTCAGGCCCGCGTGGCGGCGGAACAGAGCGCCGCTATCCTCGATACTACTGTAGGGGCCATCGGTGATGGAGTCGTGATCTACGACCCTGAAGGAGAAATCATCCGCTTCAACGAGGCAGCCCGTGCACTGCTACCCTATGACGAGATGCAGGCAAAACTGCCCGCCGCCCAACGAGTACAGATACTCGCGCCTCTCAAATCGGATGGCACACCGTACGAGCGCATAGAAGACCTCCCATTTTCCCGCGCTTTGCGCGGCCAATACGTTCGCAATGAGGTGATGGCATTCCAGAATCCGGCGCTTCACGCCGACAGCCTGACTTTCATTTCGGTCATCACAACTCCCGTCGTGGGCAAAGATGGCGCCTCTTGGGGTACGGTCGCCACATTTTCCGACATCACCGACCTCAGGTTGGCGCACGACACCCTGGAACGTAAGGTGGCCGAGA
>CAZHBM010000188.1:0-3036 GCA_964529945.1 uncultured Anaerolineales bacterium
ACACGACATACCAACCGGCAGCCACGCGGCTGCCGGTTTTTTGTTGCGTCCCGGAAGGCTGGCGCAATGCCGCATAACGGGACGGGTCTTGGCTGCCAAACGGCCCGGGCGCTTCCCGAAACGCCCCTACGGGGGTGCTGTGTGGCCGGACAGCCTTGTAGGGGTCGAGCATTGGCGGTTGCGATAAGGTGCCCTTTGGGTTACGTCTGGCTCAGGCAGGACCCCAATGCCCGACCCGGACCGTACCAGGCTGACCGCTCACGCTTGGCGGGCGTGCCTGCCCTCGTTAGGGGCTCACCCGCTGGGAGCGAGGTATTCCCCATTGACCAGGGCGCTTCCCGAAGCGCGCCCCCACAGGATGCTGTGCAGCCAGACGGCCTTGTGGGGGTCGCGCATTGGTAGTTGCGATAGAGTGTCCTTTCAGTTATGCCCGACTCCGATTATTATCCCAATGTCCGACCCGAACCGCTCCCGACCAGTCCGCGACTGGTCGGGAGTACAGTAAAGGATTGACGTGTGATTGGCGCGAACCTCTTTCATCCCGCCGCCCGCCGGCAGGTGACAAAAACCACTTGAGCGCCGGCGCAAGCCATGCTATACTGTTCGTCCATCAAACAGCCGGGGCAGCCGGTTACCTGTGAGGGGAGGCAACTGACGCCTATGGGAGCATATCTGGCATTTAAGGAACTGTGGCGCAGCAAGGGACGTTACCTGTTGGTCAGCCTGGTGGTGGCTCTGATCACCACGCTGGTGTTGTTCATCGCCGGTCTGGCCGAAGGGCTGGGCGCCGGCAACATCGAGTACCTGCAGAAGCTGGACGCCCAACTGCTGCTCTACCAGAAGGACGCCGAAATCTCCATTCCCGCCAGCCGGCTGGACTGGACCTTGCTCAACGACGTCGAGCGTGTCTCGGGCGTCGTTGCCGTCGGCCCCATCAGCTTCGACCGCACCTCAATCGTGCTCAAGGCCGGCCACATGCTGCCCGGCGGCTCCGACCGGCTGGACGTTTCCATGATCGGCGTCGAGCTGGGCAAGCCGGGCGAACCGCCGGTGCTGACCGGCCAGCAGCTGCGTAACCGGCGCGGTAAGGATGCCATCATCGACCAGAACGTGGCCCGCCAGGCCCACCTGGCGGCCGGCGACAGCTTCCAGATCAAGAGCCTGCAGGGCACCAAGGAGGAAACCTACACGCTGCGCGTGGTCGGCGTCACCGACAGCCGCCAGTATTCCATCCAGCCCTCGATTATCGTCCCTTTCCTGACCGCTGACGAGGTTCGACCCAAGGCTACAGTAGTCAACAACCCGCGCAGTGACCTCATCGCCAACATCTTCGCCGTGCGCGTAGACCAGCCGGCCAATCCCGACAGCGCGGCTGCCTACCAGCAGATGATGATCAAGGGACTGGAAAGCCAGGTGCGCGACGTGCAGGCAGTGACGGTCAAGACCGGCTACGAAAATACTCCCGGCTACAGCGCCCAGCAGGGCACCCTGAACACTCAGCGTTATTTCGCGCTCATCATCGGCGTGCTGGTGTTGGGCGGCTTCTTCCAGATTCAGGCGCTGCAAAAGGTGCCCCAAATCGGCGTTCTCAAAGCCATCGGCGCGCCCAATGGCGTCATTGCCGCCACGCTGGTCCTGCAGACGGTGGTCGTCACCGCCGTGGGCGTGGCCATCGGTGGTGCCGGTTCGCTGGCGCTGGCGGCCGCATTGCCACCCGGTATCCCAATCACTTTCAGCGCCCAATCGGTGAGTGCGGCGCTGGTTTCGTTGCTGCTCATCGGCCCGTTGGGCGGCCTGGTGTCGGTGCGCTACTCAATTACCGTCGAGCCTCTGACGGCTCTTGGCTTGAGCGCTTAGGAAGGTACTTGCTATGCCACCTGCACTGGAAACCCAATCGGTAACCAAGTACTACGGCAGCGGTGACAGCCGCGTGCTGGCCGTGGACGACGTGTCGATGGCCGTCCAGGAGGGGGAGTTTGTGGCCCTGGTCGGCCCCAGCGGCTCGGGTAAGACGACCATGCTGGCCATGTTGGCCGGCCTGCTCTACCCCACCGGCGGCAGTGTGCTGATCAGTGGCGACGATTTGGCGCGTTTGAGCGACCGTGACCGCACCCGCTTCCGCCGCCGGCGCATCGGCTTCACCTTCCAGGCCAACAACCTGCTGCCCTACCTGACCGCTCAGGAGAACGTCGAGATCATGCTGCGCCTCAACAAGGAGTGCAACGAGGTCTGTCGCCAGCGCTCCACCGAGCTGCTGCACCGCCTGGGATTGGGCGACCGGTTGGACCACCTGCCGCGCCAGCTTTCCGGCGGCCAACAACAACGGGTGGCCATCGCCCGGGCGTTGATCCACAACCCGGCCGTGGTGCTGGCCGACGAGCCGACCGCCAGCCTGGACACTGAGCGCGCCTACCAGGTGGTCAGCACCTTCGCCGACCTGATCCACGAGCAGCAGCGGGCCGGCATCATGGTCACCCACGACCTGCGCATGTGCGTCTTCGTCGACAAAGTGTTCGAGATGGTCGACGGCCGCATCCAGCGTGTGGTCACCGACCGGCAGGAGATCGAGGCCATGGCCGCCACCGGTCCAGCCCAGGACGTCGAGCTGGCCGACGAACCGGCCGAATAGCCGACTGCCTGTCCCGGCGTCTCACGGGGCAGGCAGGGCCCGCCGGGAGCGAGGTATCACCCATTGACCAGGGCGCTTCCCGAAGCGTCCCTACACTGTGCTGCGTGCTGAGAAGGTCTTGTAGGGGGCGGGCATTGGCCGTTGCGTCGCCCTGCCCGTTGCGTTGTGCTTGGCCCTGGGAGGACCCCAATGCCCAACCCGGACCGTGCCAACATAAGCGGCCTTCGTGCCCCGGTCAGTCCGCCTGCCCTCGCTAGGGGGCGAATCGCCGGTAGCGAGGAGAATGCAACACGTCAACTTCACTGTAGCAAACCACTACTGCATTCTATCGCAAAAAGAAGCTCAGTTGCATAGTATGGGGCTCGGGGCTTCAGTATAGAGTTGATCTTCAAGACACACCCAACGAC
>CAZHBM010000188.1:3046-7521 GCA_964529945.1 uncultured Anaerolineales bacterium
TAGGACTTGTTCGCACAACTTGGCGGAGATCCAAATGTCCGGCCGAACAGCGATTTCTTGAAGAAGCAAGTCGATTTCGGAATACGAAAGATGTCCTTCCCGGTAGGCAGCAGTAAGCACCCCCAGAGTTCCACGCAGCCGCAGTTTCAGACGTCGAGCCTCATCGCGGGCCAACTCATCATCAAGGAGTACCAAAGGATCGGTTAGAGATTGAGCCATGGCCAGAACCTGCATCTCTCCCAAGTCCAGGACCGCTGACGGATGCAATGCTTCCACAGCGTCGGGGCCCACCTCTATGACCGGCCATTCGCGGCGCTGCCAAAAAAGCCGCACTGTCTGCGCTTCTGGAGCACCATGTGCCAGGCCCTGAAGGACCACCTCGATGTACACTGCTTGGGGAATCTGTACTTGTTCGTAAAGATCAGCCAGCAATTCCAAGCGGTTCAATTTGCCCAAAACGATCAGTGGGCCAGAATTGCTGATAACCACTCGATTGCTGCTCAATTCAACTCTTCCGCTAGCGTCTGTTGGCTAAAGGGGGGTTCCATACCTCTGGCGTAAGCATATCTGGCCAATTCCGATTCAGTAACGCCAGCTTGCTGCGCGGAGGCACCGAAACTCATCCTTCCCTGACGGTATTGCTCCAGAGCCCGGTCAACCTTAAGTTCACGCAGACCTCGTTCGATGATGTCCGTCAGGAAATCCTGGCTGGCGGTTCCTAACTCTTCAGCCAGAACAGGTGACAGTTGCACTGTAATAGTCTTGGTTGTCATATCAACCTCCCGCAAACGTCCGATTGCATATGAATCAATTATAACGTCATGGATAGAGCGGGTCAAACACCTACAAACTAAGCGAGGGCTGACTGCAATCTGCGATGAGGGATCGGTGAGTTCAAGAGCAAAGCCCCTACCAAGGTTGGTAAGGGCCTTGTTTTACATAAAGCACCGGTGCGGCACCGGCACCGTCGCACCGGCCGTTAACGACATTGATCAGCAGAGCCTTAGCCGTGAGCAAAAAGGGGCAGGCAACTGAATTTGAGGTCGGTAAGTGTAGCTCAGTGCACCCGGGTGATGCGCCACGACGCCCACAGCCCTTCCGGGCAAGGGATGCAGAAAGTGTCGTCGCAGGGTGTCTCCTCGCCGTAAGTGTCGCTATAGTCCTGGCTTTCACCGGCCACGGCCATGCCTCCATAGTGGACGTCGCGGTTGTAGGTGCGATAGACCATGCCGAGCGAATCATCCATAGTGACGTGGTCGACCTCCCGACCGGTGACCATGACTGCCAGCTCGTCGCTGGCCGGCATGTCGAACTCGAAGATGTAACGTTCGTCGCCGTTGGTACGCCAGGCCTCGGGAGGGCTTTGGTTGTCCTCGCAGATGGAGTGGCCGCAGGACACCAGTTCGCCGTGGGCCGGGAAGCGCACCGAGTGCGCCACCCATTCCACATCCCCGCCGGGTGGGGCAAAGCCGGTCCAGAATGCGAAGACGTGCTCGCTGTCGCAGTCGAAGATGCTGCAACCGTTTTCGTTACAGTGACCGGCGCTGGCACCCAGGAACTCGACCCGCATCCTGACCGGTGTTTCGAAGACGTTATTGGCCTCGTCCATCTCGTCGATGGCGTTGTCGGGGTCGAGAATGACCCGCAGGTCGTACGGCTCCATCACAAGTGTGCTCGATTGTAGCACCACGCCGCGACCGGAGGGGATGGTCAGCCCGCTCCACACTAGGTCATCGATCGTCTCGTTGGTGCTCATGCGCACCATGTGCACGTAGACATCCTGGTCGACCATGTCGGCGGCGTTGTTGAAGACGTGAATCTGCAGTTGGCCCGACCCCTCGTGGGCAGTGACGTCGGTGATGGTCAGATCGGGCAGGTCACCGACTTCGGGACCGACCACCACGTCGATCAGCACCGTCAACTCCATATTGCGGTCGAAGAGGGTGAACATACCGGGCCGTATCTCGTCGTTACTCAGCGTGCGCTGGGCGTCGAACAGGGTATCGTCGGCGTTGCCGTCCATGTCGAAGATGCGGGCGCCGAAGGTCAGGTCGTCAGACGGACCGACCTCCATCGTCACGGTATTGCCCGGCGGTCCCGAGTAGAGGGCGCAGCCTTCGCCGCGACAGGAAGCCATTTGTTCCTGGATCCAGTCGAAGATGTTCTGAATCGGGTAGTAGCGGGTGTGGCGCAGCCGGTAGCCGCGGTCGCGCTCGCCCCACCAGTTGCCGGGATCAGCGGCGTTGAAATGCAATGTCTCGTCATTGGCGGCCGATGCCCAGAAATTGCCGTAGATGGGGCCGACGCTTTCGCCGTGGGCCCACCATTCGTCATCACCCAGGTTGAAGGTCGACAGGCCCTCGAAAGTGAGCCGCACCACCCGCGGGCAGGCGGCCGCCGGCCAGAAAGCGATGTTGCTGGGCGGCGACTCCAGGTCGCCCCTGAAGGCGGTCAAAGTGAACTCCTGGCGTTCGTCGCCGCAAAGCGGCGCCAGGGCGGCCACGGAGTGGGATGTGAGACTACTGCGCAGCGAGTAGATGTAGTTGCCGTTGACGTAGAGCTTGAATCCGTCAATCATGTCCCGGTCGCCGCTCCAGATCCAGGTCAGGTAGTGATCGCCCCCAACGCGGT
This sequence comes from uncultured Anaerolineales bacterium, assembly GCA_964529945.1. Taxonomy (GTDB): domain Bacteria; phylum Chloroflexota; class Anaerolineae; order 4572-78; family NAK82; genus CAZHBM01. Next base: position 5,678 of record CAZHBM010000188.1, read on the forward strand.
ACAGAGCCAACACCGGTGCCTGGAAGGGGGCGCTCTCGCACGAGCCGTTGCACAGGCGGTAGCCGACCTGGAAGGAGCGGCCCTCATCGCCACCGGCCGAGCCCAGGGTGATGACGTGGCCGTCCCATTCGGATGCCGGGTGCAGTCCTTCGGCCGAACCCAGGTTCCAGTAGGTTCCCCAGCCCTCGCCGGGGCCCATAAAGATCACGTCGCCGTCGCACTCGATCTGGACGGACACCGGGTCGCCCAGGGGGACCAGCAGGAAGCGACTGTTGTCGCCGCCCAGTTGAGCGTCGATGTCCCACTGGCGGTCGCCGGAAGGCTCAAACTCGAAGCGCTCGCGGTCGCTGCCGGCCAGGCTGACGTAGCAAAAGACTTCGTCGTAATCGTCGCCCACCTCGAAGGACAACGCCTGGAACTCGACCTGGGCGTAGATTTCTACCCCACCCAGGTCTTCGCCGCCGGGCGGCGGCCAGAGCGGAATGCCGCCCTCATCGTCGGCTTCTTCGTCGTCGGGGATACCGTCGCCGTCGCTGTCGATCTCACCCGGCGCCGGGCAACCGGCGTGCTCGGGCAGGCCGGGCTCGTCGGGGCACAGATCAACAGCGTCGGGCACCCCGTCGCCGTCGCGGTCGCCGCCACCGCCCGGTGGCGGCGGGCAGCCGGCGTGTTCGGGCAGGCCGGGGATATCGGGACACAGGTCGGCGCTGTCGATCACCCCGTCGCCGTCGCGGTCGGGACAACCGCCGCTCTCGGGCGGGCCGGGTTCATCCGGGCAGGCGTCCTCGCCGTCGACGATGCCGTCACCGTCGCGGTCCTCGTCGCCGCCGGGCAGCGGGCAGCCGGCGTTCTCGGGCGGGCCAGGGTCGTCGGGGCAGGCGTCTTCGGCGTCGGGCACGCCGTCGACATCGCGGTCGGGGCAGCCGCCGGCCCAGGGTGGGCCGGGCTCATCCGGGCAGGCGTCTTCGGCGTCGATAATGCCGTCGCCGTCGCGATCGCCCTCCGCCGGAGCCGGGCAACCGGGGCCGGCCGGCGAGTCCTCGCCACCGGCTTCGTCCGGGCAGGCATCTTCACTATCGGGCACACCGTCGCCGTCGGCGTCGGGACAGCCGTCGGCCGGTGGTGAGCCGGGCTCGTCCGGGCAGGCGTCTTCCGTGTCGACAATGCCGTCGCCGTCGCTGTCATCACTGGCCGGGCAGCCATCGTCGCCCAGCCCGGGGTCGTCCGGGCAGGCGTCGGCCGCATCGGCCACGCCGTCGCCGTCGCGGTCGGGGCAGCCGTCGGCCCCGGGCGAGCCGGGCTCATCCGGGCAGGCATCGGCCTCGTCCAGGACACCGTCGCCGTCGCGGTCGCCCTCAGAGGGCGCCGGGCAACCGCCGCCGGCCGGCATGCCGGCCTCATCAGGACAGGCATCCTCGCCGTCGGCGATGCCGTCACCGTCGGCATCCGGGCAGCCATCAGCCTCGCGGGCACCGGGCACATCGGGGCAGGCGTCGGCCGAATCGATCACGCCGTCGCCGTCACTGTCGGTCTCGGCCACCGCCTCCACGGTAAGTGAGGCCTGGGCGCGCCGGCCGTCGCGGTCGAAGGCGCGGGCAATGAGGGTATGGGCGCCGGCGCTTTCAGGGCTCCAGCGAACCAGCAGCGGGAAGGGCGAGGTGCCGCCGGGCAGGGTGCTGGTCTGGGACTCTTGTAGGTTGCCGTCGGCCCACAATTCGACGCGCTGAATCTTGGCCTGGCTGCGGGCCACGGTGTGCACGGTCACTTCCTGGCCGACCGCCAGCTGGTCGCCCTGGTTGGGTGCGTTGATGAGCACCATCATGCTTCCGGCCGGTTGTGGGCGC
>CAZHBM010000189.1:0-7506 GCA_964529945.1 uncultured Anaerolineales bacterium
CCATCTTGACGGCGCGGCGCAACAAGAAACTGATCGGAATGTCTGAGTTCCAAGAGGCTGTCGAAAAGGTTATGTTGGGCCCGGAACGCAAGAGTCGCGTGATTACGCCCAAAGAAAAGAAGATTGTGGCTTTCCACGAGGCCGGCCACGCCGTGGTGGCGCGTTTGACCCCAGGCGCGGACCCGGTACAGAAGGTAAGTATCATCGCCCGTGGTATGGCCGGTGGATACACGCTTATGCTTCCTGAAGACGACCGAACCCTCGTCAGCAAGAACCGCTTTTTGGCTCGACTGGCGGTGTTTCTTGGCGGGCGTGTGGCCGAAGAAATCGTCTTTGGAGACATTACCACCGGAGCCAGGGATGATCTGGAACGTGTCACCCGAATTGCTCGTTCGATGGTGACGCAATACGGGATGAGCGAGAAGTTGGGCCCACTTACCTTTGGTGAGAAAGAAGAGTTGGTGTTCCTGGGTAAGGAAATCGGCGAGCAACGGAATTACGGAGAGGACGTCGCGTTGGAGATAGACCAGGAGGTTCGGCGGTTGATCAACCTGGCCTACGAGCACGCCCGCGACGTCTTGCGAAAATATCGGGATAAGCTGGATGCGATTGCCGCCAAGTTGGAGGAAGAAGAGACTCTGGACGCGGATGAGTTTGAGTCCTTCTTCCCGGATATCCCTATGCCCAACAAGTCACAACTCAGCCCCCAGTCTACGCCGGCTTGATAGGAGTGGGCGAGACTGCCGCTGACTTGGGCAACCTGCTTGTCGACTGGTACGAAGCACTGGCGTAACCGTTGTCTACCAGACACCGCCTGCGCCAGTGTTTGCGTATAGGGGAGGCGGCTGTCAAAATCTGCCAGCCGTTTGGACGGCGTGACCGTCAGACCGTTGGACGTACAGAACACCGTCGTTGGGAGACCAGGCGGGTTTCGTATTATGGTCAACTAAAAAAGTCTGTTGACAGGCAGATGCGAATAGTGTATAATTCTGGGCCAAAGGATGGGAAACTATGGACACTACTGACGAACAAGCCGATCCCGCTCCCCGCAATGACTTGATGGCCGACCTGCTTTCCCAAGAAGAATATGCTTTCCAGCAACCACAGCGAGGCGATATTCGCAAGGGTACTGTGGTTTGGATGGGCCCCAACGAAATTGTGGTCGATATTGGCGTAAAACGCGAAGGCATCATCACCTCGCGTGATTTGGAGCGCCTGTCGCCGGAAGAGCTGGCCGAAATCGATGTGGGCAGCGAGATCACCGTTTACGTGGTGAAACCGGAAGACGAAGAGGGCAACCTGATCGCCTCCATCTATTTGGCGCGTATGGAGAAGGCCTGGGTGGAGGCGCAGGACATCCTCGAAAGCGGCGACGTCGTCGAGACAGAGGTCAGCGGTTACAACAAGGGTGGCCTGGTGGTACCCTTTGAAAATCTGCGCGGTTTTGTGCCGGCTTCCCACGTCCTGGGTTTGCCCCGCCGTATGTCGGAAGACGAACGACTGGAACGGCTCGCCGCTCAAGTTGGGCGTGAAATACGACTCCAGGTGATTGAGGTCGACCGGAAGCGCAAACGCCTGGTCATGTCCGAGACCAGCGCGGTTCGGGCCTGGCGCGAACAGCAGCGCGAACACCTGCTGGAGACGCTGGAAGAGGGCCAAACCATTCACGGCGTCGTTCGCAGCCTGGCTAACTTCGGCGCTTTTGTGGACTTGGGGGGTGTCGACGGCCTGGTACACATTTCCGAACTGTCGTGGCAGCCGGTGAGGCATCCCAGCCAGGTGGTTCACGTCGGGGAGGAGTTGGACGTTTACGTCCTCAATTTGAACAAAGAGGAAGGCAAGATTGGACTGAGTCTTCGCCGGCTCAGACCCGACCCCTGGACGATGGTGGATACCTGGTATCACGTCGGACAGCGGGTGGAAGGCGTGGTCACCAACGTGGTTGATTTTGGGGCTTTCGTTCGCCTGGAGGAAGGCATCGAAGGCCTGGTGCATATTTCGGAAATTTCCGATGAAGGGGTTGAGCATCCGGGCGAAGTGCTGTCGAAAGATCAGCGCTGTCTACTGGAGATCATTAAGATCGACCCCGATAGGCGACGCGTCGGGTTGAGTCTGAAGCGGGTGCCGGTTGAAGAACAGGTCAGTTGGGCCAACGCCAATGAGACGCGGCCGGCCGTTCCTGGATCCGCTGCACCGCCACTGAGTGAACCGGAACTGCCGGATGCCGAAGCGTCGGATGTCGATGTGCCGGACGCTGATGTGCCGGAAGCCGATGCGCCCGCTGTTGACGTGCCAGAAGTCGAAGTGTCAGGCGCCGATGCGCCGGAAATCGACGTACCGGATGCCGATGCGTCCGCTGTTGATGTGCCCGAAGTCGAAGTGTCAGGCGCCGATGGGCCGGACGAAGTGGCACCGGAAGAGGCAGGGCCGGCCGAAATGGAAGCAGCTACGCCTGAACCCGAGGATACATCTTCAGCCGGCGAGGCCCAGGAGGACAGTTCGGCAGCACCCGAATAGACTTGTCGCCGTTCAAACCCCCACATTTTTCCTCCGTGTGAGTCGAATACCCCTTTCACCATCAGGTGAAGGGGGTTCTTTTTTCCCTCTTTGACGCAATACGCATTCCTTTAACGCTGCTGAGTGGATAGGGCTCTCTAGGCCATGTGGCGGATGGTCTGTGCCTCGGATTGCGCCATGTGTGCACCAAAAGCACCGCCAAGAGACCGATGTTAACCGTATGTCAATATGCTACAATGATGACGAGAGTTTGGTGAGGTTATGGAAACTATGGCCTGACGGCCGGAGACGCTGGAGATGAAGGTATTACGTTTACTGGTTAGAATCGGTCTGTTCCTCGGCGTGCTATTTGGCGGCACGTCAGTTGCGGCAGTGGCCGGTGAAACGCGCGGTGTGGTCGTGACCGGGCTCGAGCGGGCGTCAATTCAGGCGTTGACCGTGCCCTCCCTGGAGGGTGTGATGTACGCGGCGTCTACCGGCGGATCGCAACCTGCGGGCGTCTATCGTAGCACCGACGGCGGGACGAGTTGGCGGTCTGTCAGTTCCGGGCCGGGTGTCGCAGTCAGTGCGCTGGCCATCGACCCGATCGCTCCCTCGACGATCTATGCCGGAACCGCCGGCGGCCCCAGCAGCAACACGCACAATCTATGGGTTAGCGACAATTCGGGGCGCACCTGGCGACCCCTGGGTTTGGAGTTGCCCGGCGCCTCGGACGGTCGGCTGCCGGAAATTACCTGCCTGCTGGTCAGCACTGAAAACCCGGATGTGCTTTACGTGGGTACAGACGGTCAGGGGGTGTATCGTTACTCTCTGAACCGCAACGGATACCGCCTTCTGGGCGGTCCCTCCTTCTACGATGCGCACGTTCGGGCGCTGAGTGAGGCCGGCGACGGGCTGTTTGCCGTGACCAACAAGGGGTTGTTCACCTTTGAGGGCACCGGGTGGCAACAGATCGAAGCGGTGCCGGATTCGGTTGTAAGTTTCGCCGCTTCAGGGACCAAAGCCCCGCGCCTCTACGCCGGAACTGTTTCCAGCGGGCTATTCCGGTCTGTGGATAACGGCGTCTCCTGGCAGTCCGTGACGCCCGCTGAGAGCCTGATTGCCGGTGCTGCGTTGCGGGTGACGGCCATGGCAGTCGACAGACAAGATCCATTTCACGTGACGATGGCGACAGCGCAGGGGGTCGGCGACCGGTTGGCGGCCGGCGGCATCTACGAGAGTTTCGACCGCGGTGACAACTGGACTAAAACGGCGGCTCTGGAGCAGGTGGCGTCACACCTGTCGGTCAACGCGGGGGCGGTGTATGCCTCCGGGGCGGGCGGATTAACGGTCTTTGGAGAGCCTGCCGTCAACCATCCGGCAAGAGACACCCTGAATCTGGCCGGGAGGCTGTTGAGGCCCAGCCGGTTCCAGGTTCTGATCCTGGTGACGACAATTGTCTTGGCGGTGGTGGCTTTGATGGGCCGGGCCGACTGGTTGCCAAAACCGCAGCAAACGGGAGCCTAGCCGGACGACCTCCTGACCGGAACCCCCCTTTGCGGGGAATTTTCAAATAATCGGTGACAAAAAGTCCTTCCCGAATGGTCGGGGAGGACTTTCTGCTATCTGATGGACCTTTCGCCCACAAAGAATAAAAAAGAGATAGCACCGGTCGCCGGCGGGCGCAACCATCCACCGGGAAAATGGGACACATCCCGGAGAGTCGAGCAAATTGAGGATAATGACGCCCTGTGGTATACTGGCGCCAATCATTGCAGGCGTGAGGAGATAAACGATGGCCGTAGACCAGGAATTGCTTCAAATCTTGCGTTGCCCGTATTGTGTCAGCGGCGAAACGAGGAAACCGGGCGACGACCCCGGGCGTCTGGAGCTGGTGCGGGATGGCAAGTGGCTCGTGTGCCAGGAAGTTGACTGCCACCGCAAGTATCCGATTCGAGAGGATATCCCTGTAATGCTCATTGAGGAAGGGGACAAGTGGATCAACACACCGGTAGAGGATCTGCCCGATCCGGGGCCGCTGGTATAGGGACACCTGTTATGGGTGACCGTATGCGTCGAGCTGTTGGGGCGGCGGCGGTGCGCCAGAAATTATGAAAAGAATCAAACTCTCTCTAATTCTTGAATTGCTGCTTGTGCTGTGGCTGCTGCCTTTACCGGCGCTGGCTCAAAACACAACTGGAATCAATATCGTTGACGAAAGCGTAGAGACGCGCTTCCGGGATCACATCACCTTTTCCGCAAACATCGAAAGCGTTTCTCCGATTGAAGACGTAAGTCTTCTATACCAGGTCGCCTCGACCGGCTTGACGGTGACCTCGCGGGGCGAGGCCGACTTTGAGCCAGGGACACAGGTCTCGGCCTCATTCGAGGTGGACCAGGAACAGGACTATTTGCCGCCCGGTTCGGAAATCACCTATTGGTGGAAGATTACCGACCAGGCGGGAACGGTTCTGGAGACTGAACCGCAGACGTTTACCTATCTGGATGAACGTTATGACTGGAAGTCTCTCTCCAACGAGAGGCTGGCTCTATACTGGTATCAGGGCAACGAAGCCTTCGGCCAGGCCATCTTTGACCGGGCCAACGAGACACTCGATCAAATTGAAACCGAGGCCGGCGTGAAGGTTGAATTCCCCGTGAAAGTCTTCCTGTACGCCACTCACGACGACTTGATGAGCGCTATCGACGTGGGCGCGCAGGAGTGGACGGGCGGCCTGGCGTTCACCGAGCGAGGCGTGGTGGTTCTGGGCGTCGGTCCAAGTGACCTTGACTTTGCCCTGGTGGCTATGCCCCACGAGTTGACGCACCTGGTCATTCACCAGGCGACCGACAACCCGTACGGCGATTTGCCGACCTGGCTTGACGAGGGGTTGGCAGTCTATATGTCGGGCGAGTTGGACGTAGATTGGCGCGGTTATCGTGATTTGGTGCTGCAACAGGCGAAACGCGGAAAACTCATTTCACTGCAGACATTGTCCAGCAGTTTTCCGGCAAATTCCGACGAGGCGCGCCAGTCGTACGCCCAGAGTGGAATGGTGGTGGAGTATATCATCGATCACTATGGGGCCAACGCGATGTCTAACCTGTTGGACATTTTCTCGCAGGGAGCTACCTACGACGATGCCCTGGAAGAAGCGTTGGGCGTCGACACCTGGCAGTTGGACAATGAGTGGCGGGCCAGTATCGGCGCCGGCACGGTGGGCGGCAGCGTCTCGGAGACGACCCCGGCTGCATCCAACGAGGCGCCGGCGACCGGTGCGACGGCCTCGGCCCCCGACGAACAGAAGCCGATCGAACAACCGCAGGTGGAAACGGGTGGCGGACAGTCCGGTGGCTCGTTTACACTGCCTTGCCTGGGCAGCAGTCTGGTTACATTGATAGTATTGGCCTTGTTCTGGAGCCGGAGAAGCGGCTGATAGCCTCTCCGGTGTGCCTGGGCCTGTCAGCATCTTAGTAGCGTTGCGGCAGCGGTGGCGCTGTCCGGACAATCCACGTACGGCACGAAACGATTCATTGTTGCTCCAATGCCCGACCCGTGCCGGCGTGGATTTTGCTGTGCCGAGAGGCGTTGTGGCGGCAAAAAACGTCCGAGAGCGGCGGATGACACCACCCGCCCAGTCCGCGATAGACGATTGTAAAAAAAGGTGGTCGTGAGGCTTAAGATGACAAATCCGACGATATTCCGAATCTTCGATACGGACGAGGGGCGAGACACGTTGCTGGTTCGTTCGCCGATTGGCGTCGTCCAGGTTGGTCCTACCTTGGCCGCTTCGATCCGGCGCGTGTTTGGGGAAGAACTGACGCCCGACCAGGCGGTGGAACGCATTTTGAACGACGTGCGTGCCGGCGGCGACGAGGCCCTGCGACTGTGGACCGAACGCATCGACGGCGTTCGTGTCGATGATTTTCTGGTTGCCACCAGTCGGTTGAAGGCAGCTTACGAGGAACTGCCGGGCGAGGTACAGCAGGCGTTGCACCTGGCGATCGAGCGGGTAGAGGCGTTCCACCGCCAGCAGCCGATGCAGAGTTGGGTGCAGTGGGCGGCCGACGGCGGCGCCCTGGGCCAGATCATACGCCCGCTGGAGCGAGTGGGTGTGTATGCACCGGGCGGGTCGGCGCCTTATCCGAGCACGCTGATCATGAGCGCCGTTCCGGCCCAGGTGGCAGGTGTAGAGGAAATTCTCGTCGTCTCTCCGCCGGGCAAGGACGGTTATCCGGCCCCGATCATTTTGGCGGCCGCCCACGCCTGCGGTATCGAGCGCGTCTACCGCGTCGGCGGTGCGCAGTCTGTGGCTGCGCTGGCCTATGGCACCGGCAGTATACCCAAAGTCGATAAGGTGGTTGGCCCGGGTAACATTTTCGTGGTTCTGGCCAAGCGCCGCGTCTACGGTTTGGTCGACATCGACGGGTTGCCCGGCCCGACGGAAACTCTGGTGGTGGCCGACGGGCAGGCAGACCCGGCGCTGGTTGCCGCCGACCTGCTGGCGCAGGCCGAGCACGACGTGCTGGCCAGTGCGATCCTGATCACACCCAGCCGTGTTCTGGCGGAGGGCGTGCGTGAAGAAATCGCCCGCCAAGTGGAAGATTTGGAGCGATCGGACGTGATTGTCGAGAGCCTGGCCGCCCAGGGAGGAGCCGTCGTCTGTGGAGATCTGGACGCGGCGATCGATTTGGCCAACCTGTACGCGGCCGAACACCTTTGTCTGCACGTGACCGATCCCTGGTCCCTGGTGGGCAAGATCAAGAATGCCGGCGGCATTTTTCTGGGGGAGAACTCTTACGAGGCCCTGGGTGATTACGTCATTGGTCCCAGCCACGTGATGCCGACCATGGGCACGGCCCGGTTTGCCTCTCCACTCAACGTGCGCGATTTCACCAAGGTGATCAGCCTGTTCGGCTTGAGCCGCGAGGAGGCGCAACGCATCGGCCCGGCTGCCTATGAGTTGGCCAGGGCCGAGGGGTTGACCGCCCACGCGGCGGCTGTTGCCA
>CAZHBM010000190.1:0-7480 GCA_964529945.1 uncultured Anaerolineales bacterium
CCACTATGACATGGTGACGGCCGAGTGGTTTCCATTCTATGCGCTCTTTTTGATCAAGACAATCCGCGAGCCGGGCTTGCGCAATCCGATCTTGGCCGCGCTGTGCGCCACGATGGCGCTGCTGGCCGAGATGATCTTTGGCGTATTCCTGCTCTTTTTGAGCGTCATCATATTGGTGGCCGAGTTGTGGCGGTCAGGCCGTGTCCAACGCAGGCGCCCATCGTTGGTTGTGCGCCTCCTGGTACTGGCAGCCGGCGTAGCAATCACCTGGTCGCCGGTGATGGTTCCCATCCTGCGCGCCTTCCTGGCCGAGGATTTTGCTTTGGCCGGCTGGGGAGAGGGATTGAAGCTGTCGGCCGATTTGGTGGGCTGGGTCACGCCCACCCCCTTGCATCCACTGCTGGGTAGCGGGGACTGGCCGGTTTATTTGCGCTCGGTAGTCGAGGGGAATTCTCCCTTCCTGGACGTCAACACCGTATTCCTGGGGTATGGCATCCTGGCTCTGGCGATAGTGGGCGCCGTCGTCGCCTGGCGCCGCGCGCGTGGCTGGGTATGGAGCGCCGTATTGTTCGCCGTCTTGACACTCGGCCCGCTGTTGCAGATAAACGGCCGTTTCTTGTTTCCGCTGGACAACCTGCTGCGCGAGCAAGGGTTGGCCCAGGACGTGACCTTTCCCCTGCCTTACGCCATCCTTCACTACCTGCCGATCATAAAAGCCAATCGAGCTCCCAACCGTTTCAGCGTCGTGCTCTCGCTGGCGCTGGCCGTGCTGGTGGGTTATGGAGTGTGGTGGCTGTTGAGGCGACTACCCACCAGGAACCGGCTATTGGTGCCGGCAGCCGGTTTCGTCCTGCTGGTGGTGGTGTTGTTCGATCAGGCTTCGCTGCCACTGCCATTGACAGACGCCCGGATCCCGGCCCCATACGACCTTATCGCTGCCGAAAAGGACGATTTCGCCATCCTTCAGTTACCGCTGGGCTGGCGCAACAGTTTTGGCACCTTGGGTGCCGAGCGCACACAACTGCAGTACTACCAATCGGAGCACCACAAACGGATGTTGACCGGCAATATCTCGCGGGCACCTGATTTCAAATTCGACTATTTCAAACGCATTCCACTGTTTCGCGCCTTGACCGAAACTGAGTTGTACCAGCCGGTGGAGACAGAAACCCTTCAGCGGGCACAACAGCAGGCGGCCGAACTCACGACGCTGTACGACATCCGTTATTTCGTGGTGCACGACACGATACCGCTGCGCTACCCGTACGTCGACACCAAACCGGCCACGGTCGACTTGGCAATGTCCTTGCTGCCGCTGGATGCCGACCCGCTTGCCAGCGCCGACGGCGTCACCGTCTATCGCGTTAACCAGCCCCCGATTCCCGATCCATTGCGGATCGACTTTGGCACCTGGCAATCAGGGCCCTATCGCGGCCAAGGATGGGCCGAGGACGAGATCGTTTTCCAAGCCACCGCCAATTGGGCGGTGGACGATCAGACCAATACCTACTTCCCCGTGCGTGGCGCCGGGGACCGGCATCTCTCCATGCAAATTGCGCCCTTCACCTACCCGGGTGCCGGACAGCAGGCGGTCCGCTTCTCGCTCAATGGTGAGGATTTGCCCCAAGTTGTGCCCCTGGAAGACGGCTGGCAAGTAGTGAGTGTGGATCTGCCGGCCTCTGTCCTCAAGCAAGGGCTGAATACACTGACCATACATTTCGATCACACGGCTGTCCCCAGCAGCGTTCTCCCCGACAACAGCGACCCGCGCAACCTGGCAGCGGCTGTCGACTGGGTCGAAATCACCACGCAGTGAAAATCTGGACTCCCGCGCGGTCTGGTAGTAAGATTAGGTACAGATAGCGATTGTTTTGATTAATGGAAGGATTTCCTCAATGACTCCCAACCGGCTGCGACTTTGGACGACACTAATTATTGCTTTTGTCCTTTTCTGGCTCCTTAGCTCAGGGGTGTCGATGTTTACAGACTACCTCTGGTTCCAGAGCATCTCGTTCGAGGGTGTCTTCCTCACCTCATTGTTGGGCCGGCTGGCCATCTTTTTCCTGGCGGCGGTACCCTTTGCTGTTATTTTTCTGGGCAATGTCATCCTGGCCCGCTGGTTTTCCACCCGCGAGCCGTTGTATGCCGGTCAGCAGCGCACGTTGGATCTGCCCATCTTCGGTTGGTTGATCTGGATTATGGGGTTGTTCCTGGGCTGGGCGGTCGGTATGGCGGCTGCACCACAGTGGTTGGACTTTCTCAAATATTTCAATCAAAAACCTTTTGGTGTCAATGACCCATTATTCGGGCTGGACGTGGGCTTTTACATCTTTTCCTTGCCGCTCTACCAATTCATCCAGGGGTGGCTGATCACGACCCTGATCATGACTCTGATCGGCGTACTGATCATCTATTTCTTCGCCCAGCTAAACAACCTGAAAGAGGGCACGCTCATCGTCCTGCCTCACGTGCGCCTGCACGCCTCGGCCCTGGGTGCCGCCCTTTTCGCCGTGATTGCCTGGGGCCACCAGTTGGCGGCCTATAACCTGCTCTACTCCTCGCGGGGAGTAGCTTTTGGCGCCAGCTACACCGACGTGCACGCCGAGCTGATCGCCTTGCGTATGATGTTCTGGCTGGCGCTGGTAATTGCCGGCCTGTTGCTGGCCAACGTGGTGATGCGTCGACTGTGGCTGCCATTGATCGGCGCCGGCCTATGGATGGGAATCGGGCTGCTGGCGATCAGTATCGTGCCCGGCATCATGCAGCGCTATTCGGTCGAGCCCAACGAGCTGGCAAAAGAAGCGCCCTACATTGAATACAACATCCAATACACCCGCCAGGCTTATGGCCTGGACAAGGTCGACGAACTGAATTTCGGTGAGGTGATGCCCCTTACCATAGCCGACCTGGACGCCAACCGGACGACTATGAAGAACATCCGGCTTTGGGATTACCGCCCACTGGCCAAGACCTACCGCCAGATTCAGGAGATACGGTTGTACTACAGCTTCTTCGACCTGGATATCGACCGTTATTGGGTTGACGGGGAATATCGCCAGGTGATCTTGGCCGCCCGCGAAATGGATCAGTCCCAACTTCAGTCGGCCACCTGGGTTAACCAGCACCTGCAATTCACCCACGGTTACGGTATAGTGATGAATCCGGTCAACGAAGTCACCCCCGAAGGGTTGCCGTTGCTGTGGATTAAGGACTTGCCGCCCGAATCGATGGTGCCGATTGCCATCGATCGCCCGCAGATCTATTATGGCGAAATGACCGACAATTACATTTTCGTCAAAACCGGTATCGAGGAGTTCGATTATCCCCGCGGCGAGGACAATGTTTATACGTTCTACGAAGGCAGCGGCGGTATCCCACTGAATTCCTACATCAAGCGCCTGGCTTTCTCTCTGCGGTTGGGCGACATCAACATTCTTTTGAGCCAATACCTGGACTCGAACAGCCGGCTGATGATTAATCGCAACATCCACGACCGAGTGAGACTGGTTGCACCCTTCCTGCGCTACGATCAGGATCCGTACATTGTCATCAGCGACGGCAAACTCTACTGGATCCAGGATGCGTATACCATCAGCGATCATTACCCTTATTCCGAGCCGACGAACTCGGAGCTTAACTACATCCGCAATTCGGTCAAGGTCGTCATCGACGCCTATAATGGCAACATGACTTTTTTCATCGCCGATTCCAGCGACCCGTTGATCCAGACCTACGACGCCATCTTCCCGGGTCTGTTTGCGCCTATGGAGGAAATGTCGGAGGAATTGCAGCAACACCTGCGTTATCCGGAAGATCTGTTCACGCTTCAGGCCAGCATGTACCAGACCTATCATATGGGCGACGTGAATGTCTTCTATAACAAAGAGGATCTGTGGAATTTCCCACGTGAACTTTATGGGGCACAGGGGCAACGCGTCGAGCCGTATTACGTGATCATTCGCCTGCCCGAGGCAGAAGATGAAGAATTTATGCTCATCCAGCCCTTTACGCCGGCGAACAAAGATAACCTGGTGGCCTGGATGGCTGGGCGCAGCGATGTCCCCCACTATGGACAACCGGTAATTTACCGTTTCCCGAAGAACGCGCTCATCTTCGGTCCCAGCCAAATCGAGGCCCGCATCGATCAGAACCCGGACATTTCGGCCCAGCTTTCGCTGTGGAGTCAACGCGGGTCGGAGGTCATTCGCGGCAACTTGCTGGTCATTCCGCTCGATCGCTCCTTGTTGTACATTGAACCGCTCTACTTGCAGGCGGAAAGCGGGCAGATTCCCGAACTCAAGCGCATCATCCTGGCATCCGGCGATCGCATCGCTATGACCGAAAGCCTGTCCGAAGGGTTAATCAAGCTGTTCGGCGAGGCTGCCAGTGGTCTGGTCGATACGACCCAAAGCCTGCCCATTCAGCCGGAGGCCGGCGCCCAAGAGGCAGCCCCAACCGGCAGAATCGACCAGCAGATCTACGATCTGGCCATCCAGGCGGAAGACCATTACCAGGCCGCCCAGACAGCCTTGCAGAACGGCGACTGGGCGACATACGGAGATGAATTGGACGCCATGGAAGCTGTACTGAACAAACTGGTGGAGATGGCCGAACCAACGACTCCTGCCCCATAGCCGCAGCGACCATAGATGCGGCTTTATCGTTCCCACCATGTGCATCAAACTTTGCGCGATGATGGGGGTACCTGTATAATTAATCGGAACGACACGAATAGCGCCCCCCTACTATGGCGTAGGTGAACCCAGGGGGGCGCATTTTATAGTAAGCAAGTAAAATTTAACCTCGGAAGGAGGCAGTTTTCCAATGACAAAATGGGTATACCTATTTGAAGAAGTGGATCAGGCCGAAAAAAGTGTTGGCGGTGATTGGGAGGGAGTGCGCGCGCTGCTGGGTGGCAAGGGCGCTAACCTGGCCGAGATGACCCGCATCGGGGTGCCGGTCCCGCCGGGATACACCGTTAGCACCGAAGCCTGTAATGCGTTCCTGGCTGCCGGAGAGAAGTTCCCTGGCGACATGTGGGATCAAGAATTGAAGGCCATGAAACGCATTGAAGAACTGACGGGGAAAGCGTTTGGCGATCCCAAGAATCCTCTTCTGGTGTCGTGCCGCTCGGGCGCCAAGTTCTCGATGCCGGGCATGATGGACACCGTGCTCAACCTCGGTCTGAATGACGAGACCGCGGCCGGCATGGTTAAACTGACTGAGGACGAACGATTCGTCTACGATGCCTACCGGCGTCTGGTGCACATGTTTGGTTCGGTAGTATTGGACATTCCTGATGAACCGTTTGAAGAGGCCCTGGATGAGCTAAAGAAAAAGCGCGGCCTCAAGACGGACGTTGAACTGAACGCGGACGACTGGAAGGGACTGACCGAAACCTACAAGGCGATTATCAAGAAGCACAAAGGGTTTGACTTCCCGCAGGATCCCTACGAGCAATTGCGTATGGCAACCGAAGCCGTGTTCAAGAGCTGGAACGGCCGCCGCGCCATTGATTACCGCAATGCGGCCGGCATCTCTCACGACCTGGGTACCGGCGTCAATATTGTGACCATGGTGTTCGGCAATATGGGCAACGACTCGGGCACCGGCGTTGCCTTCACCCGCAACCCGGCCACCGGTGAGAAGGTGCTGTACGGTGACTATCTGCTCAACGCACAGGGCGAGGACGTGGTCGCCGGCATCCGCAACACACAGCCGATTGCCGAGATGAAGAACGAATTGCCCGAGGCCTACGCCCAGTTCCTGGACATCTGCGACAAGTTGGAGAACCACTACCGCGAGATGCAGGACGTTGAGTTCACCATCGAACGCGGCCAGCTGTGGATGCTGCAGACCCGTAACGGCAAGCGTACTTCCCGGGCGGCCATTAAGATTGCCGTCGACATGGCAAACGAAGGCCTGATTTCACGGGAAGAAGCCGTGATGCGTGTCCAGCCGTCCGACGTAGACACGTTGCTGCACCCGCAATTCGATATGGAAACCAAAAAGAAAGCCGCCCAAGAAGGCAAGCTGCTGGCCAAGGGTGTGAACGCTTCGCCTGGCGCCGCTGTGGGAATGGTGGCTTTCGACGCCGACCTGGCCGAAGAATGGGGCAAGGGAGGCAAAGCCGTTATTATGGTCCGCCCCTTCACCAAGCCGGATGACGTCCACGGCATGATCGCCGCCAAGGGCATCCTCACCAGCGAGGGCGGCGCCACCAGCCACGCGGCTGTGGTGGCGCGACAGTTTGGCCGGCCCTGCATTGTGGGCGCCAGCGATGTCGTGGTCGACCTGGAGAAGCGGCAAATGAAGGCCGGCGGCCTGGTCGTGAAAGAGGGCGACTGGATTTCAATCGATGGCGGCACCGGCGAGGCCTTCATCGGGGAAATCTCGACCGTTGATCCTGAGTTCGAAAAAGAAGCCGACCTGATCACATTGCTCTCCTGGGCCGACGGCTTCCGCCGCCTTCAGGTATGGGCTAACGCCGACTACCCCAAGGACGCCATCCGCGCCCGCGCTTTCGGCGCTCAAGGAATCGGCCTGTGCCGCACCGAGCACATGTTCTTCGAAGAAGAACGCCTGCCCATCGTGCAGCAAATGATTTTGGCCAAGTCGGAAGTGGAACGTGACAAGGCCCTGGACGAATTACTGCCCTTCCAGCGCGCCGACTTCGAGGGGATTTTCACGGCTATGGACGGCCTGCCCGTTATCATTCGCCTGATCGACCCCCCGTTGCATGAGTTTATGCCCGATGAGCACAGCCTGCTGGAAGAAGTCATCGAGATGCGGGTTAAGGGCGAAACCAAGGGACTGGCGGCGAAGGAAGAACTGCTGGCAGCCATTGAGGGTATGCACGAAAGCAACCCCATGATGGGTCTGCGCGGCGTTCGCTTGAGCATCGTTATGCCCGGCATCGTCAAGATGCAGGTACGTGCGATCTTCGAGGCCGCCTGCAATATGGCCAAACAGGGTGTGGTCGTCAAGCCCGAGATCATGATCCCGCTGACCGGTCACGTCAATGAGTTGAAGGTGATCCAGCCTGAGTTGGAAGAAGTCGCCAAGGAAGTCATGACCGAAAAGAAGGCCCAGATCGAGTACAAGTTTGGTACCATGATCGAGATACCCAGGGCGGCGGTTACCGGTGACGAAATTGCCGGTGTCGCCGAGTTCTTCTCCTTCGGGACCAACGACCTGACCCAGATGACCTTCGGTTACTCCCGTGACGACGCCGAGGCGCGCTTCTTGCTTGAGTACGTCGAGCGAGGCATCTTGCCCAAGAACCCATTCCAGACCATCGATCGCGATGGCGTCGGCCAGTTGATGAAAATGGCTGTGGAGAAGGGACGCGGCGTACGTCCGGAGTTGGAAGTCGGTATCTGTGGTGAGCACGGTGGCGATCCAGACTCAATCGAATTCTGCCACCTGATCAACCTGAATTACGTCAGCTGCTCGCCGTTCCGCGTGCCGGTCGCTCGAC
>CAZHBM010000191.1:0-7415 GCA_964529945.1 uncultured Anaerolineales bacterium
GGGTCTTGAAGCAGGCCGATGAAATCGTCCTGCGACTTGCGGATGATCGCCATGGGGTCGCGCAAATAGACGAAAGGGTCCTCGCCTTGAGATATACCGCCCAGGCCGTGCAGCGCCTGCAAAATGCTCATCTTGTGGTCGTCTTCGATCTCTGAATCTTGAAGCAGATCACGCAAGGGGCCAATGGCTTGCGTGAGGCGCATTTCCTGCAACAGCGCCGTCGCCGTCTGGTGCAAATCGGGGTCGGGCGAGGATGCCAGCTCCACAAGCCGCCGCAGAATGCGCGATTTGGCCCGCGCCAGCCGGTTGATAGCCGCTTCGACCTCAAGCTGCGTGAGATCTCCGGCCACCAGATAATCGAGAATCTCTTCGATTTCTCGATCCGTCGGTCGCTGCCGGGACGAAAACAGTGGATCTATGCCCAAGAAATCCGATTCTGAATATTCGAACGTCATATCCTTCTACCGTGAATTCAGTGTTACAAAATATAAGACGCGAAACCGCATAAAACCAAATTCCTGCCGTTATTCACATTTGTCTTTTGCCAGAGCACAGTCTATACTTCCAACGATTTGCCGGCAAACGGCATCTTGCCCGGTGGCGCCGCCGGCACACTCGCTCTCGAACGTTTTTAGCGCCGCCACACCTTTGCTCACGTAGGATAACACATTGAAATTCTTTGGCAAATTGCTCGTCCGCGTATTCCTGGTATGCCTAGGCGTTGTGTTGCCCCTGCTGGTGCTCGAAGCCGGTGTAAGAATTCTCGACCTGGCCCCTCCGGCAGACCTGCAACCCGCCCTGTGGGCACCCCATCCTTACCTGGGATGGTTTCACGTTCCCAATCGGGGCGGCGTGTCCTACAGCGAATACGGCGAGTTCAAAGCCCCGGTACACATCAACGCCCGCGGGCTGCGCGACCGCGAGATCGGCTACGACAACCCCCAAGGTGCCTATCGAGTCCTGGTGCTGGGCGACTCTTTCGCCGAGGCGCTCCAGGTGCCGCTCGAAGACACCTTCGTCAAGCTGGCCGAAACAGAGCTCAGCCGTGAAGATGGGCCGGTTGAGGTAATCAACGGCGGCGTGGGCGGTTGGGGCACCGACCAGGAAGCTTTGTTTTATATGGTCGAGGGCTTCCGCTACCAACCCGACCTGGTACTGCTCTTTTTCTTCGTTCACAACGATACGCTGAACAACTACGAGCCCCTCGAGGTCGCCCGCAATCACGGCAAGGTGGAAAAACCCTTCTTCCACCTCCAGAACGGAGAGCTTGTCCCGCCTGATTTCCCCTTCGAGCCGCCGGAAGACACGCCCGCCGATGCGGACCAGGCTGCGTCGCCGCCCTTATTGGGCACGGCTAACTGGCTTCAGGGCCACGCGGCCCTGTACCGGCTGTTATCGCCCTATGTGCGTGAAGTGCCGGCGCTGCTCCATACCCTGGGTCCGACCGGCATCCTGGGCGGCATGGCGGCCTTTATGGCCCAGGACACCGAGCTGTCACCTTCCTATTTCGTCTACCAGGCCGACCCAAGCTCCGATTGGCAGGCCGCCTGGGAACTGACAGGACAAATCATCGAGGGCTTGAACCGGGAAGTTGAGGCCGATGGCAGCCGGTTGGCGGTGGTCATCATCGGCGCCCCTGAGCAGATTTACCCCGAACGCTGGCAGCGAGTTCTTGATCAGACGCCCTCGCTCCAGGCCACGGACTGGGACCTGGCGGCGCCCAATCGTCGCTTGACCGCCATTCTCGACCGGGCCGGTATTCCCTACGTCGACCTGCTACCCATCTTCCGCCAGGCGGCCCAGGAGGAGAACGCCCCACCGCTGCACTTCGCGCACGATGGCCATTGGACGCCCGCCGGGCACCGCCTGGCGGCTGAAGCCATAACTTCGTTTGTTCAACAGCTCCGCCTCCAGGCGCCGGCCGAGCCATAGACACATCCGGGGATATTTTCCTGCAGGTCGCGCCGGCCTATGGGTCAGTCCCAAATTTATTGTTGGAGAAATTGGACCGAGCTGGAGGCTTGTGAGAGACCGCTCACTTTATGTTTTAAGAAGCGCCAAGAATCACGCAGAATATTTGGGATACGTCCCAAAACTTTTGCCGGAGAAATTAGACCGAGTTAGGGGCTCGTGAGAGACCACTCACACAATGTTGCAGGAAGCGCGTAGGATCAGGTCGTACTTTTTGTGGGTGGAAAGCTTTCCACCCACAAAAAAGAGATAAAACGCCACCGGTTCAAGTGGTTTTCTGCCAAAAAATGGGCCACACCCAGCCTATCTAAGGTGGTTCACTTTTGGACAGCGTGCTATAATAGGCGTAATTATCGGTCCCTGATTTCCTCGGACTGATGCAGGTCTACGTGATGTAGCCAAAACGTCTGGTTAGGTCCATCCAATGACCGACAGCAACAAGACAAAAAAACAACTTATCCAGGAGTTGCAGGCACTCCGCCAGCGCGTCCACGAGTTGGAAGGTGAAACGCCTCCCTCTTCGGGTTCCGGTCAACCGCTGCTTCCGCTGACTGAGGACCGGATTCGCCAGGTTGTCGAAAAGAGCCCCATCGGAATGGTCATCAGCGACGCCGGCGGTCAAATCCGTACCTGCAATCCCGCCTTCGGCCGTATGCTGGGATACAGCCAACAGGAGTTGCGTCACGTCTCCCTGGCCGACATCAGTCATCCCGACGACGTCGAGTTCCACAGCCCCCCGCCCGAGAAAACGCCCGCAGGCGCGTTCGACAATTATGAATTCGAGAAACGTTTCCTGCACAAAGGTGGGGCCGTCGTTTGGGGTCGCGTGGGGACGACGGTACTCTCCGACAATGCGGGCCGGCCGATCTACTACGTCGATTTCATCCAGGACATCACCGAGAAGAAAGCTGATCAGGAACGCCTTTCGCGTCGCCGCGAGGCGGAGTTGGCGATTACGGCTATCTCCACCGCCTTCATCAACATGCCCATCGATCAGGTCGACAGCCAGGTTCGGCAAGCGCTGGAGCATCTGGCGAAATTTGCCGGCGTGGAGTCGGCATATTTGCGCCTGTTTGGCGAGGACGGGGCTGCGATCGTCGATAGTTTCGCGTGGGACGGCGGTTCACGCCGCCCGGAATCCGTGGATCGCTCCGGCCTGACACTGTCTTCCTACCCCTGGTTCTTGGGGCAACTTCAGCAAGGCCGGCCGGTCGTCCTTTCCGGCATTTCCAATTTGCCTCAGGAAGCCCAAGCGGAACGCCAGTTCTTTTCCGTAGACGGCCTCAAATCGACGCTGGTAATGCCGCTTATTGCGAATGGCAAGCTGGCCGGCTACCTGGGTTTCAGCACCTGGAGCTATGCCCAGACCTGGGCCGACGAGGACATCGCCCTGCTCAGGCTGGCCGGTGAAATACTGATCAACGCCCTGTCCCGCAAGCAAACGAAAAAGGCTCTGTTGGAGGGCCACAGATTGCTCCACACTCTCATCGACGCGGTTCCGGACCCGGTTTACGTCAAGGATTCATCGGGCAGATTTTTGGTTGGCAACAAAGCCGTCGCCCGCGTTATGGGCGTGGACGACCCACAGGAACTCGTCGGCCGCAACGATTATTCTTTCTACCCCAAGCACCTGGCAACCAAATATGCGGCCGACGAAGCCCAGGTAATCGCCTCCGGCGAAGCACTCGTAAATCGAGAAGAGGTGGTGACCGATCAGCAGACCGGAGAGGATCTGTGGGTGCTGACAAGCAAAGTCCCCGTGCGTGACGCCGCGGATCAAGTGATCGGCCTCGTGGGCATCGGACACGACATCACCCAGCGCAAGCGCGCCGAAGAGTCGCTGCGCCAGGCCCACGCCCAACTGGAAAAACGCGTATGCGAACGCACCGCCCAGCTTTCTTCCGCCAACGAGAAACTGCTGCAGGAGATCGGCGAACGTCTTAAGGTCGAAGACGCGCTGCGGCGCTCCGAGCAGGAAAAAGAGACCATTCTCAACGGGCTGCAAGGCCATGTGACGTATTTCGACAAAGATTTGACCGTGCGCTGGGTCAACAAACCGATGCTCGATTACATCGGCAAATCGCAGGCAGAGGCCGTCGGGCGCCCATGTTACGACATCATGTGGGGACATTCCGATGCCTGTCCTGAGTGCCCGGTTGTGAAGGCCATGCAGACCCGGAAAATGTGTGAATATGAACGCGCCACGCACGACGGGATGATCTGGTCGGTGCGCGGCTTTCCCATCATCGACGAAACCGGACAAGTCGTCGGCGGAATCGAGCTTTCGGTCGATATTACCGAGCGCAAACTGATGGAGTTGCAGATCAGGGAGAGTGAAGAAAAGTTCCGCCAGTTTGTGTCCCAGTCCAGCGACGGCATCCTGTTGACCACGGGCGACGGACGCATCGTCGAGTGGAATGACAGCGCCGCGGCGATTTCCGGACTGAGCAGAGAGGAGGTAATGGGGAAGACTCTCTGGGACGTCCAACTGCAGATCGCACCTCCTCAGCTCCACACGCCCGAAACCCTCCGCCAATTCGAGGCTAATATCCGGGAGTTCCTGGGCAGCAGCGGGACACCGGGGGAGCACGAACACGATCAGACTATCCAGCGCCCTGACGGCACGCAACGCGTCATTCAGTCCGTGCATTTCCCCATTCGGGTCGAGCGCGAGACTATGCTGGGTGCCGTGTGGCGCGATATCACTTCTCGGGTGGAGGCCGGGCGGGAGATACAGCATCGCCTGGCGGCGGAAGGGCTGGTGGCCAATCTGTCTACGCGTTTTATAAATCTGTCTCCGTCGGCATTCGAAGATGAAATCCGTTATGCTTTGCAGGCGATTGCCGCATTTGCGGCGGTAGACGTGTGCTTCCTGGCGTTGCTTGATACGGACAGCACCAACGTCACCGCTGAGTACCTTTGGGTTTCTTCCGATGCCTATGCCGCCCAACCACAGGTTGAGGTACGCGGGTCCCTCTCGATGTCGCCCTTCGCCTGGATAATGTCCGAGCTGCGCCAGGGTCGGCCCGTACCGGTGCCCAATATGGCCGATCTACCGGCCGAGGCAGCCAACGAAAAAGCGCTGTGGCGCTCGCATGGGGTCACCTCTGCGCTGGCGCTGCCGGTAATGTTGGGAAACCACTTGATCGGCTTCTGGGGTTTCGAGACTCTGAACCGGCAACACGATTGGAGTGAGGAAGACACGAACCTGTTGGGCCTGGTGAGCGAGGTTTTTGCCGGCCTGCTGGCCCGCCACTGGGGCGAAGAGGCACTGCAGGCCAGTGAGGATCGCTACCGCCAACTGATTGAGTTTTCACCCAATATGATCGGCATCACGATTGGCGGGGAAATACGTTTCATCAACTCCAACGGCGCCAGGATGTTGGGCGCCGAGACCCCAAGCCAACTGATCGGCCGGCCGATCATTGAGTTCGTTCACCCGGATAACCGCGAGGAGGTCGAGCACCGCATGCAGTTGCTTCAGAGCGCAGACAGCTCTGTTGCTATGGTCGAGGAAAAGTGGCTGCGACTGGACGGCACAGCGCTGGACGTCGTCGTGGCCGCGGTTCCGGTCACCTTTCAAAATCAGCCCGCCATCCAGGTGGTCAGCTATGACATCACGGAGCGTAATGAGATGGCACGGGAAGCCATGCGCAGCGAACGAATGGCCGCCCTGGGTCGATTGTCCGCATCGCTGGCTCACGAAATAAACAACCCGCTGCAAATAGTCCGCAGTCACCTGGATTTGGTCCTTGACTTCCCGCTGGGCAACGTGGAAAAGCAAGAATACCTGGAGATCGTTCGCGACGAGATCGACCGCATCAGCGCCATAACCAGAAACGTGCTCGATCTGGCCCGTCCACGGGCCGGGAAACAGCCGGTGTCCGACGCCGAAAAGATACTGGCCAACGTCTTGGCGCTAACCCGAAATGAGACACTGCACCAGCAAATTCAGGTCATCACGGATTTTCAGCCCGTGCCACCGGTCCGCATTTTTCAGGAACACTTGCAGCAGATATGCCTAAATTTGATGCTCAATGCCATCGAAGCGGTTTCCGACAGTCCGGAGAAGCGTATCCGTTTAGGGCTCAAAGAAAACCAAGACCGCGTAGAAGTCAGCTTTGCCAACACCGGACCGCCGATACCCAAGGCAACTATGGAGCATCTCTTCGAGCCTTACTATTCCACAAAACCGGATGGCAGCGGCCTGGGATTGTGGGTCAGCTACAACCTGCTCAAGGACTATGGGAGCCTTTCCGTAGACAATCTCTCCGACAACCAGGGCACAGTCTTTACAGTCACATTGGATACCACTCAAAATCAGGCAGGCTAAATCCTATGGATCACTCAGATGCGCCGGAAAACGACAATCGCGCAGTCCGAATTCTGATCGTCGATGACGAGCCCCGCATTCGGGCCCCACTGGCCCACGCGCTGCGTGCAACCCGCTACACCGTTGACGAAGCCGACAGCGGCAAAGAAGCGCTCAGCAAACTGGAGATCTCGCCCTACGACGTGATGCTTCTCGATCTGCGTATGCCGGGCATCGGCGGCGTGGACGTGATGAAGCGCGCCCACAAAATGTGCCCCGACCTGCTGGTTGTCATTCTCACCGGCTACGCCACCCTCGATAGTGCCATCGCTGCCGTCAGATCCGAGGCGGTCGATTATCTGCTCAAGCCGGTCAGCGTGCATCAAGTCACCGACACCGTTGGGAGGGTGCTGGCCGAACGCCAATTTCACCAGCAACAGCAACTTCTGGTCCACACCATCAGCCAGGCAACAGAAGTGCTGCGCCAGCGTGAATCGCCGGCCAATCCTATGGATTTTTACCCTGCCTGGGACAAGGTATTGCACTGTCCACCACTTCTGCTCGATACCAAGCGCCAGGCGCTGGAAGTTCAGGGCGGCGAGGATACTGTCACCTATGAATTGACGAAGAATGAAACCGTAGTCTTGGCCGTTTTGATGAGCCACGTCAACCGGGTCTTCACGTGCGAACAGTTGATACGCCAGGCACTCGGTTTTGAATACGATCCAGCTGAGGCCCGCAGCACACTCCGCCCCATAATCTTTCGCCTGCGCCAAAAGATCGAGGACAACCCCAAGCACCCGCGCCTGATTCGCACGGTCCGAGGCAGTGGCTATTTCCTGTCCCTGGAGCAGGATTGAAACCGGACGCAAACCGGGCCCAGGTATCTTTCCTCTTGTGATTGGCCGGCCGGAACAACGCTTCGCGACCGCAATTTTTCCCATTTTCTGGAAAAATTCTCTCGAAATTGAAATGAAATTGAAATTTTAGAACGCCGATTCTGTGTTATAGTAGTAGTGTTGGTGCTCCCGGCCAAGGAGGTGGCATCGTGCGCCAGATATACGCGGAACGGCTACTCATTGTGGAAAACGACTCTCACATCTGCCAAGAGCTCTCGCAATCCCTGGGACAG
>CAZHBM010000192.1:0-7406 GCA_964529945.1 uncultured Anaerolineales bacterium
CCAAAGACAACGTGCTTCTGTCTGTCCACGGGCTGTCCGACGGGCGGGTTTTCCACGACGTGTCTTTCGATCTCCACGAAGGGGAGATTGTTGGTCTGTATGCCCTGATCGGCGCCGGCCGGACCGACGTCGCGTTGACGCTTTTTGGCGCCAGGCCCAAAAAACTTGGCGAGGTGACCATCCGCGGGCAACAAGTGACCATCCACAATCCGTCTGATGCAGTGAGAAACCGGCTGGGGCTGGTGCCCGAGGACCGCAAGGGGCAAGGCCTGGTCTTATCCATGCGTTCCAGCCAGAATATGACGCTCGGTATGATCGAAACCATCTCCAGGCACAGTTTCGTCATGCGCCAGCGCGAAAGTGCTGTCGTGAAGCAATACCAGAATAAACTGCACATGCAGGCGCACGTCCCGCGCGAAGAGGCCCGCAACCTGAGCGGCGGCACCCAACAGAAAGTGGTGTTGGCCAAGTGGCTGGCCTGCGACTCGGACATCATTCTGTTCGACGAGCCCACACGGGGAATTGACGTTGGTACGAAACACGAGATCTACGACCTGATGGTGCAGTTGTGCCAGGAAGGGCGCGCAATCCTGATGATTTCTTCGGACATGCCCGAACTTCTGGGGATGGCCGACCGCATCCTGGTCATGCGTGAGGGCACCGTCGTGGGTGAATTTTCGCGGGCACAGGCGACGGAGGAAGGGTTGTTGTGCCTGGCAGCCGGCCAGGAAGATACCGTCGAGCAATATCCTCAATGCTCTTAAGCTACAAATTGCCGTGGAGGTAACGTGTGACAATGGAGGCCAAACCAACGGGCGCAACCACTGCTGACGAAGAACGAGGGGCGCGCGAAGCGATACGCCGATTCTTCAGCCGGTCGGGTCAGGTTACCAGCTTGATGTTCGTGCTTGTCGTCCTTTTTGTGTTTTTTTCACTATCGACCGACGTCTTCATGACGGCTCCTAACCTCATCAATGTGGTCAGGCAGGTATCCTATACCGGGATCACGGCCGTGGGCGCCACGATGGTCTTGTTGATCGGAGGCCTGGACCTTTCCGTAGGTTCCCTGCTGGCTTTCGTGGGTGTCGTGGCGGCCAAGGTGATCATCGAGGCCGGCTTGCCGCCCGGGATCGGCCTGTTGGCCGGATTGGGTGCCGGCGCGCTGGCCGGCGCGTTGAACGGTTTTATCATCACCAAATTCCGCATTCCGGCGCTGATCACGACTCTGGGCACGCTGACGATCATCCGTGGCCTTGGTTTCACGCTGACCGGCGGCCTGCCGGTTTTCGGATTCCCAAAGCAGAAATTTTTGGGTTTCGATGAAGGCGTTCAAGCCATCGGCAAGGGATACGTGCTCGGCATTCCCGTGCCGGTAATCATCATGGTGGTAGCATTCGTCCTGGGGTGGATATTCCTCTATCGAACCTACTTCGGGCGCTACATCTATGCTATCGGCGGAAACGCGGAGGCGGCCCGCCTGTCGGGCATCAAAGTTGAGCGCATCCAGTTTATGGTTTACACTCTGGCGGGTGTGCTGACGGCCATCGCCGGCTTGATTGTGATGGGACGCGTCAACTCCGGACAGCCCAGTATCGGTTCGGGATTTGAGCTCGACGTGATCACCGCCGTGGTTCTGGGTGGCGTAAGCATCGCCGGCGGCGCCGGCAATTTGCTGGGTGCCATCCTGGGCGTTCTCATTATGGGTGTGTTGAGCAACGGAATGATCATCCTGAACGTCAGCGAGTACGATCAAATGGTCGTCAGAGGCCTGGTCCTGCTGATCGCCGTTGGCGTGGACCGGTTGCGCATCCGGGCGCGCGGTGAATAGAAGTAAGCCGGCCCGGCCGGCATTGGCAAGCCTGGCCGGATGCGCCGGGCCGGGAACAACGGATAGTTGGAAGGAAAGAGGTAACCTGTAATGGAAGAATGGCTGAAGCAGTACGAAGTCCTGGCGGACGATCTGACCTCGCGCGGGTTTGACGTCCAAGACATCTTGGACAAGATCAAGTCGCAGGTGATTGAACAGCCTTCCTGGGCGGTCGGCAATTCGGGTACGCGTTACAACGTGTTTCGCGAAATGGGGGCGGCCCGCCACATCTGGGACAAGATCGACGACTGTGCCGAGATTCAGCGCGTCGTTGGTGTGTGCCCGGTGATGGCCTCGCACGTCAGTTGGGACGTCACCGAAGACGGGCGCTACGGCCCGGTGCGCGAATATGCTGAGGAAAAAGGCCTGAGAATCGGCGCCGTACACCCAAACACCTTTATGGGGCAAGAGTACCGGCTGGGAAGTATCTGCAGTCCCGACGAAAAGGTGCGCCGGTTCACCATCGATCATCTCGTTGACTGCGTGCGTATCACGCGCGAGATGGGCTCCAAAGTCATCGGCATGTGGCTGGCCGACGGAACCAATTACCCGGGGCAGGATCACTTGCGCAAGCGCAAGCACCGGCTGTTCGAAGGATTTCAGGCGCTCTATGACGCGATGGACGACGACATGACTCTGCTGGTGGAGTACAAGTTCTTCGAGCCGGGTTTCTACACGACCGACCTGATGGACTGGGGCATGTCGCGTATGGTCTGCAATCGCCTGGGTGACAGGGCCAAGGTGTTGGTTGACCTGGGACACCACGCCCAGGGCGTGAACATCGAGCACATCATCGCCATTCTGATCGACGAGGGCCAGCTGGGCGGGTTCCACCTCAACAACCGCAAATATGCCGACGACGACCTGATGGCGGGCACCGTCAATCCGCTGGAGTTGTTCCTGATCTTCGACCAGATTGTGGACGCATCGGTAGATCCGCTCACGGAAAAGACGGCCAACAGCGTCGTGTATATGCTGGACCAGTCGCACAACGTAGAGCCGAGTATCGAGGGCGTCATCCAGTCGGTGATGTACACTCAGACCGCCTACGCCAAGGCGCTGTTGGTCGACCGGCCCAAACTGTACGCCGCCCAGGACGCAGGGGACGTCATTTTGGCCAACCGGACCATCATGGCAACCTACGACATCGACGTGCAACCACTGTTGAAGAAAGCGCGCGTTGAGATGGGCCGGGATCCTGACCCGTTGTTGGCTTATCGGGCCGGTGGCTATGCGGAGAAGATCGCGGCCGAACGGGCCGGTACCGGTGGCGGTGCCCTGGGCGGATAACTGAATCTGGACAAATACGTGTTTTGTTGGGAGCGTGGCTTATGAAACGTGTCGGTATGACCTGGCGGGTGAGCTCGAAGGATTGGGAAGCCTACCGGGAAATTCACCTTAATCCCTGGCCGGAGCTTATGGCCGCTATTCAGGCGCACGGAATCCACAATTACAGCATCTTCGCGCTGCCGCCTGATGCGGACGGGGCCACCCGCCGTGTGTTCGCCTACATGGAAATAGAGGGCGAGGACGTCAATGCGGCTCTTTCTTCGCTGGCGGAGACCGACATCAAGAAGAAATGGGACCAGGAAGTCACGGTCTGGGTGCTCCCCGAAGCGGTCGAAGGGGACGGCGTACAATTTCTCGAATTGGAGCGTATCTTCTTCTGCCCTTAGGCTGCCGGCGCAGGGTAAGAATCGACGTGACCGATTCACAAGAGCCTCCTCGGATGGGCACCGAAAATCCCGGCCGGGAGGCCCTTGTACATTTTTGGGGAGAGAGTGAAAGGTTTTTGCCGGTGTTCAGGAGTTGGATTTGATGGCGAACAAAAAGGAACGTGGGGACGGCAGGCATGTGCTTGCGGCGGCTTCGGTCAGCCGGAGACCGGCCATGACCTCCGAGGAGCGGGTGCTGGCGGCCTTGGATAGACGGGAACCCGACCAGGTGCCGCATTTCGAGTGGGTACACAGCCCGCCGGTAGTCAAACAGGTGACCGGCGGCGGCACTTACCTGGATTTGATTGAACTGCTTGACATTGACGGCATTGCCCTGGGAGCCGCGTATCGCCAGAAACAGCTTGGGCCAAACTTGTGGTTGGATGAGTGGGGTGCCACCCGAATCGTGGCCGAAGACGGCTACCCGGTTGTGGTCGAAGATCGCACCTTCCTGAAAACCTGGGCGGATGTGGAGAAATGGCAGCCACCCGACCCGGATGACCCCTATCGTTACGAACCGCTCAAGGCAGCCGTCGAGCGTTTTGGCGGCCAGCGGGCGATTGTTCTCCGGTTGCGCGACGTTTTCTCATGCCCGCGAGACTACATGGGCTACGAGCATGCGATGGTCAGCATGGTGCTGGAACCCGAATTGGTGTCGGCGGTCATCGAGAAGAGCCTGAATCATTACCTGCGGGTTCTTGAGCGTGCCGTCGAGATCGGGGTTACCTGCGTGGTTACCGGCGACGACATCGCCAACAACCGGGGACCGCTCTTTTCTCCCCGGACGTTTGAATCGCTGATGTTGCCGCATTACAAACGTCTTGTCCAGGCCATTCACAGCTACGGGCTGAAACACCTCAAACACAGCGACGGCAACATGTATCCGGTTCTGGACGACATCGCCGACGCCGGCAGCGACCTGATCGATCCCATCGACCCGATGGCGGGCATGGAGCTGAAGGTCGTTAAAGAGAAATACGGCCAACGTATGGCGCTCAAGGGTAACGTCGATCAGGTGGAATTGCTCAGAGTTGGCCCGCCGGCGAAGGTGGTTGAAGCCGTAAAGCAATGTATCCTCGATGCGGGCGTGGGTGGAGGCTACATCTGTTCTTCCAGCAATTCGATCCATCCCGGCGTGGACATCGATCTGTACCGGGTGATGATCGATGCGATCCATCGCTACGGCAAGTACCCGCTCGATTTGGACTTGTTGTCCGAGCCGGTAAAGGACGGAGAAGTGTAAGGAGGGGAAAATGGCGCGCTTTTTGGCCGTGGATTTGGGGGCTGAGAGCGGCCGCGTGATTGCGGCCGAGGTCCAGGACAACGGCATACACCTGGACGAGTGCTACCGTTTCGCCACCGGCCCGGTGCGCGTGTCGGGCACGCTGCGCTGGGACGCCCTGGGTCTGTTCAGGGAGATCAAAGCCGGTCTGCGCAAGGCCAGGCAGAAATACGGGACGGGCTTCGTCTCGATCGGCGTCGACACCTGGGGCATCGACTTCGCCCTGTTGGATCGAAGCGGTGACCTGGTCAGCAACCCTTTCTGCTACCGGGACGGGCGTACCGAGGGTGTAATGGAGCGTGCCCTGGCCGTGGTCCCTCGCCAGGATATCTTCGAGGAGAGCGGCGGCATCCAGTTCCTGTCGATCAACAGCCTGTACCAATTGTACGCCATGGTGTTGGCCGGCAGCCAACAACTGGAGATTGCGGATAGGCTGCTGATGATGCCGGACCTGTTCAACTACTGGTTGACCGGTCTCAAAACCAACGAGTTCACCGACGCAACGACGACCCAGTTCTACGACTCTCAGCGCGGTGAGTGGGCCATCGATCTTTTGCAGCGTCTGGGGATACCGGAGCACCTCCTGGGTGAGGTAATACAACCCGGTACCGAAATTGGGGACTTGCTGGCTGAGGTGCAGGAGGATACCGGCCTGCCCGCACTGCCGGTGGTGGCTCCGGCCACTCACGACACGGCTTCGGCCGTGGTGGCTGTGCCGGCCGAGGGGGAGCGATTCGCGTGGCTCAGTTCGGGCACCTGGTCGCTGCCCGGGGCCGTGTCCTCCCGGCCATTGGTGTCGGCCGAGGCGCTGCAGTACAACATCAGCAGCTATGGGGGCGCCGGCGGAGATTGCCTGCCCTGGAAGAACGTGATGGGGCTGTGGCTCGTTCAGGAATGCCGGCGCGTATGGGCGCGCGACGGCGACGAATTGACCTACGACCAACTGACGCGTATGGCGGCGGAAGCGCCTGCATTTCGGGCGGTCATCGACCCCGATGATGCCGCCTTCCTGGCGCCCGACAATATGCCGCAAGCGATCGAGGTCTATTGCCGGCGTAGTGGGCAGGCCGTACCGGAAACGAAGGGTGAGATCATCCGCACTGCGCTCGAGGGACTGGCCTTGAAATACCGCTGGGTTTATGAGAGACTGCAACGCCTGCTCGGGGAACGTTTCGAGGTCGTGCACGTGGTCGGCGGCGGGTCGAAAAATAGCCTGCTGTGCCAGTTCACGGCCGATGCCTTGCACCGGCCGGTCGTTGCCGGTCCGGTCGAGGCGACCGCATTGGGCAACGTTGCAGTGCAGGCGGTGAGCAGCGGTGTCCTGGGCTCGTTGGAAGACGCCAGACTGTTAATCCGTCAAAGTGCCGACGTGACCACCTACGCGCCCGGCTCCGGCGACAGGTGGGACGAGGCGTCCGCCCGTTTCGAAAAGCTGGTCCAATAGCACGGGTTCTGACTGTTATTCCGTTAAGTGCTCACCGGCCCATTTGCGAGCGGCCGGTGAGCACTTAACGATTCTTGCCGCGTTGCCTGATGCGTCTATCAGTTGGTCACAACATCGGCTGCGTCAATGGCCTCTCGAAGCTCGACCGCCAGCGCCTGGAGGCGGTCGAGTGACTGGCCGGCTTCTTTGACCAGTGCGCTACCGACGATCACCCCGTCGGCCAGTTGGGCGACGGCCTGCGCCTGAGCGCCCGAACCGATGCCGAACCCGACGGCTAATGGCTTGTCCGTGGCGGCGCGGACCCGGGCCACAAAGTCGGCCAGTCCGGCCGGCAGGCTGTCGCGCGCCCCGGTGACGCCGGTCAAAGATACCAGGTAGATGAACCCCTGGGATTTTTCGGCCACGAGGGCGCAGCGTAACGCCGGGCTGGTAGGGGCCAACAGGTACACCAATGCCAGGCCGCTGCGCCGGCATGCCTGCTCCAATTCTCCGGCCTCCTCAGGCGGCAGATCGGGCACGATCAGCCCGTCCACACCGGCTGTGACACAATCGGTCACAAACGCCTGCACGCCGTAGGTCAGTATTGGGTTGACATAACACATCAGTAAGGCCGGCGTTTCCACGCCCTTGTCGCGCAACTCGGTTACCATCGCCAGGCAGGCCGGCAACGTGACCCGGTTCTCCAGCGCCCGTTGGGCGGCTGCCTGGATGGTGGGGCCGTCGGCGATGGGGTCGGAAAACGGCACGCCCAACTCGAGCAGGTCGGCGCCGGCCGCCACCAGGGTGTGGACGGCCTGGATGGACAGGGCCGGCGTTGGGTGGCCGAGCATGGCGTAGGGCATAAACGCCGTTCGGCCGGATCTGAAGCTGCGGCTGATACGTTCAATTCCAGTCATAATGCCTTCTCCGGAACGGGCTGGGCTTGTTGGGTTGCCAGGGGTTGTGCGGCGCCGGCGGCGCCTTCTTTATGGGCCGGACTGCCCTCGGCGTCGGGCTGTGCCATCACCGTGTCGAGGTCTTTGTCTCCCCGGCCCGACAGGTTAACGATCATTATCGTTTCCGGCGGCAGAGTTGGTGCGCGTTTGATGGCTTCGGCCA